>JAYSCA010000006.1:0-19920 GCA_041915165.1 Ideonella sp. | reverse complement strand
GAGGAATCCGGCGGCAGTGACGCCCCACGCTCCTGGCTGCTGACCTGGGTGCGGCGCACCGACCGGGTCCGCCGCCTGGGCGACGCCATCGGCCACCTGCTGGGCCACAGCATCGTGCTGTTGCGCAAGCGGCACGACGGCACCTCGATCCGGGCCCGCCGGGCCATCACATCCCCGCACTGGACCCGCGCCTGGGATGCGGTGATTGCCGCCGCCGCCATGCTGGCGCTCTGGCGTCTGGTCACCTTCGTGCACCAGGAAGTGGGCTGGGCCGAGGTGCTGCACGTCTTCGTGCTGGGCTTCTACACCCTACTGCGTGTGCTCATCATGCTGACGCTGGCCGCCCTGCTGTGGGTGCCGGTGGGCATCGGGCTGGGGCTGCATCCGCGTCTGTCGCAACGCATGCAGGCCGTGGCGCAGTTCCTGGCAGCGTTCCCGGCCAACCTGATGTTCCCGGTGTTCGTGCTGCTGATCGTGCGCTTTCACCTCAACCCGGACCTGTGGCTGTCCGTGCTGATGGTGTTCGGCACCCAGTGGTACCTGCTGTTCAATGTGATCGCCGGCGCCTCCACCGTGCCCACGGAGCTGCGCTGGGCCGCCGCCAACCTGCAGCTCAAGGGCTCGCTGAAGTGGCGACGCTACCTGCTGCCAGCGGTGTTCCCCAGCCTGGTGACCGGCGCCATCACCGCCAGCGGTGGCTCGTGGAACGCCAGCATCGTCTCGGAATACGTCACCTGGGGCGACACCACCGTGCAGGCGCACGGCATCGGCAGCTACATCGCCCAGATGACCGCCACGGGCGACTTCCCCCGCATCGCACTGGGCATCGGTGTGATGTGCGTCTACGTGATGACGCTCAACCACTTCGTCTGGCGCCGCCTGTACCGGCTGGCCGAAGACCGCATCTACCTCTGAGCCCCATGTCGAACGTCATTCTTGAACTCCAATCGGTCGGCAAGTCCTTCCGCTCGCCGGACGGCGCCCCCCGCGAGGTGCTGGCCGAGGTGGATTTCACGCTGCGCGAGCGTGAGATCGTGGCCCTGCTGGGCCAGTCGGGATCGGGCAAGTCCACTCTGCTGCGCATCATGGCCGGCCTGATCGAGGCCGACCGTGGCGAGGTGCGCTACCGCGGCCAGCCGCTGTACGGCCCCGCGCGGGGCATCAGCATGGTGTTCCAGTCCTTCGCCCTGTTCCCCTGGCTGACGGTGCAGCAGAACGTGGAGCTGGGCCTGGAGGCCCGCGGCATGCCCGTGGCCGAGCGCGAGCGTCGGGCGCAAGAGGCGATCGAGATGATCGGCCTGAGCGGCTTCGAAGGTGCCCTGCCGCGGGAACTCTCCGGCGGCATGCGCCAACGGGTGGGCATCGCCCGGGCGCTGGTGATGGAGCCCGATGTGCTGCTGATGGACGAGGCCTTCTCCGCACTGGACGTGCTGACCGGCGAGCGCCTGCGCGACGACATCCTGGAGCTGTGGGAAGAGCGCCGCATCCCGACGCGGGCCATCCTGGTCGTTTCCCACAACATCGAGGAAGCGGTGATGATGGCGGACCGGGTGCTGATTTTCGACAGCGACCCCGGCCGTGTGAAGTTCCAGATGGGCGTGCATCTGCCCCGCCCGCGCGATGCCGACAGCCCCGAGGTGCGCGCGCTGGTGGACGAGATCTACGCCGTGATGACCGCTGGCCGCGTCCGCCCGACCAGCAAGCCCCTGGAGGAGCACACCCCACTGGCCCTGGATGCCCGCCTGCCCGAGGCCGACCTCAGCCGCATGGAAGGCCTGCTGGAAATGCTGTCCGACGAGCCCTTCGGCGGCCGGGCCGACCTGCCCGCGTTGGGCGAGGAATCGGAACTGGCCGACGAGCAGTTGCTGCCCCTGGTCGACGCCCTGGCGCTGCTCGACCTGGCCCGGGTGGACCACGGCGACCTGCTGCTCACCCCCGTGGGCCAGGCCTATGTCGCCGCCGAACACGCCGAGCGGCAGGCCATGTTCGGCCGCCAGCTGCTGGCGCGGGTGCCGCTGGCCGCCCACATCCGCCACAGCCTGGAACAGGAACCCGATGGTGAACTGCCCGAGGAGCCGTTCCTGCGCCTGCTGCGGGAGAACCTGGAGACCGAGGAGGCCGAACAGGTGCTGCGGGTGGCCATCGAATGGGGCCGCCACGGCGAAGCCTACGAGTACAACTACACCACCGGCATGATCCACCTGCCGGAACCGGACGACGCCCCACGCTGAGCAAGAGGTTCCTCGACGCGGGACAATTCCACACATGAGCACCGTCACGATCTACCACAACCCGCAATGCGGCACCTCGCGCAACGTGCTGGCCGCGATCCGCGAGGCCGGCATCGAGCCGACCATCATCCAGTACCTGAAGACCCCGCCCGACCGCGCCACGCTGACCCGGCTGGCCCAGGACTGCGGCGTGGGCGTGCGGGGCCTGCTGCGCGCCAAGGGCGAACGCTATGAAGCCCTCGGCCTGGCCGACCCGGCGCTCAGCGACGCCCAGCTGCTCGACGCCATGCTGGCCCATCCGGAGCTGATCAACCGCCCCATCGTCGTCACCGAGCGCGGCAGCCGCCTGTGCCGCCCCGCCGACGTGGTGCAGACGCTGCTGCCCCCGTCCGCTTGAGGCAAATCAAGCCGCTGCCCGGCCCGCCGGGCGGCGCATCTCCCACAATCGGGGCATGAACCGACGTGACTTAATGGCCCGCGTGCTCGGCGGCGGTGCCCTGACTTGGTGGTCCGGCCCGCTGGCCTGGGCCCAGACGACTGGTGTGGATGCCGCCGCGGTGCCCGCCATCCCGTGGCTGGCAGACGGCCGGGCCGGTGCCCTGGCCCGCCAGGCCGTGGCCTTGCTGGCCGAGGCCGACCGTGAAGGATTGGAACCACAGGATTACCAAGCCCAGGCCCTGGGTGATGCCGTCGCCCGCGCCGAGCGGACCGCGCTGGCCCCCGAGGCCGCGGCCGCCCTGTCGGGCCGGCTGTCGGCCGCGATGCTGCATTACCTGAACGACCTGCACCGCGGCAGGATCGACCCCCGCCAGTTGCAGCAGAACTACGACCTGCCCGCCCGCAGCCACTTCGATGCCGCAGCCGCCCTGCAACAGGCCGCCGCCAGCGGGCGGCTGGCCGACGCCGTGCAGGCCGCCGTCCCCCACGCGGCCATCTACGCCGCGCTGCGCCAGACCCTGGCCGATTACCGCGCCCTGGGCAGCCCTGCCGCCTGGCAGACGCCCCTGCCCCCGCTGCCCGCCAGCCGGACCAAGGGCCGGCCCCCCAAGCTGGAACCGGGTCAGGACTGGGCCGGGCTGGACCTGCTGCGCCAGCGCCTGCAGCTGCTGGGCGATCTGGACGCCCAGGCCACGACCCCCACGCATTACCAGAGCCCGCTGGTCGAGGCGGTGCAGGCCTTCCAGCAACGCCATGGGCTGAACGACGACGGCGTGATCGGCGCCGGCACGCTGGCCGCACTGAACGTGCCGCCCGCGGCGCGGGTGCGGCAGATCGAGCTGACGATGGAACGGCTGCGCTGGACGCCCTTCACCGAAGGCGCGCGGATGATTGCCATCAACCTCCCCGAGTTCGTGCTGCGCGGCTACGAGGTGAAGAACGGCCAGATCACGGTGAAGACCGAGATGAAGGTCATCGTCGGCAAGGCGCTCAACACCCGCACGCCGATCTTCGACGAAGACATGCGCTTCATCGAGTTCAGCCCCTACTGGAACATCCCGCCCAGCATTGCCCGCAAGGAAACCGTGCCCAAGCTGCGCAAGGACCCGGGTTATCTGGCACGCCAGGGCATGGAGTTCGTCGCCGGCAACGGCCAGGTGCTGCGCTCGGTCAGCAGCGCCAACCTGGACGCGGTGCTGGCCGGCCGGATGCGCATCCGCCAGCGCCCCGGCCCGGAGAACGCGCTGGGCGACATCAAGTTTGTGTTCCCGAACAACGACAACATCTACCTGCACCACACCCCGGCCACCGCGCTGTTCGAACGCGAGCGGCGCGACTTCAGCCACGGCTGCATCCGGGTCGAAAAACCCGTCGAGCTGGCCAAGTTCGTGCTGCAGGACATGCCCGACTGGACGGAAGAGCGTATTGTTCAGGCCATGACCAAGGGGGAATCCAACACCTTGAAGTTGGCCCACCCCATTCCGGTGCTGATCGCCTACGGAACTGCGCTGGTCAAACACGGTCGACCGTATTTCTTCCCCGATCTGTACGGGCAGGATAAGGTGCTGGACGCCGCATTGCGCAACCGGCGTCTTCCTTGATCCAGGGCACAGCGTGCCGGCCCGCCGCGATCCATGTTGGACTTATGAGCAAACAACATCTTCCTGATCGACGTCGTTTCCTGCACCGCACCGCCGGATTGGCGGCGGGCACGGTGCCGGCCCTGGTGGCACCGCGGGTGGCCCTGGCCAACATGGCCGATCGCCGCGAGCTTGCCTTCTACAACACCCACACCCGTGAGCGGCTGGATCTGGTCTATGCCGTCGGCAACCAGTTCCTGGACGATTCGCTGAGTTCGCTGAACCACTTCCTGCGCGACCACTACAGTGGCCAAGTGGGGGTGATGGACCCGAACCTGTTCGACCTGCTGTTCCAGGTGCGCAGCCGCCTGGGCTGCAGCGGCGAGTTCGAGGTGATCTCCGGCTACCGCTGCCCAACCACCAACGCGACGCTCAAGTCCACCCGGGGCGGCGGCGTGGCCACCCACAGCCTGCACATGGTGGGCAAGGCCATTGACGTGCGCCTGCCCGGCGTGCCGCTGGCGGCCTTGCGCGATGCCGCGCTGTCGCTGCAGGCGGGGGGCGTGGGCTTCTACCCCAGCGAGCAGTTCGTCCACATCGACACCGGCCGCGTGCGCCGCTGGTAACCCCTGCCCGCGGCGTCCTGGGCGGGCAGCTGTGTTCAACCGTAAAATGCGCGCCCGGCGCAGATTCCCGTCTGCGCCCTCTTTTGGCCGCCTGTTCCTTCGCGCCTCCCACCCGTGACCGCTGCATTCCCGCAATCCCTGCTGCCTCGCCTGCGTGCTTCGGTGCAGGACTCGCTCACCTGTCAGGCCGACACGGTCCAGCTGGCTCTGGAGATGCATTTCGCCCAGCGTCTGGGCGCCTTGCGCGGCCTGCTGGCCTGCTGCCTGACGGAAAGCGAGGCCGCACAGAGCGTGGGCGTGGCGCTGGACCTGATCCATGTGAGCCTGCAGCGTCTGCACCTGCGGCTGGAGGATGGCGACGGCATTCCCGCCCTGCTGGGCACCGGTGCCTGCGTGCTGGCCGGTGACTACCTGACCAGCGCCGCCTTCAAGGTGCTGATCCGCTGCAACGACCTGGCCGTGCTCGACCAGGTGGCCCGCACCATCACCCGCACCTGCGAGGCCGACAACCGCACGCTGGCCGACGATCTTCGTGGCCGCAGCCGGGCCCGCCGCCGTGCCGCACTGGACCTGGCCCTGGCCGGGGCTGCGGCGGAAGCGGGCGCCCGCCTGGCGGGCCGCCCCGAGTGGGCCCCGCTGGCCCGCCGTCTGGGCCGTCGCCTGCAGGCCGGGCAGGCGCTCAACAGCCTGCGCGAACACAGCGAAGGCGCCCAGGCGCAGGCCTATGGTCAGCGCAGCCAGCGGGCGCTGACCCGGGCCGGGCACACCGCCGCCCTGCTCGATCAGCGCACCGGCACCGAACGCGCCACCCAGCTGGTGGCCTTCGTGACGCAAGCCCTGGCCCAGGCACGGCCGGAACTGCCCGCCGCCCTGGCCTGAACGCCGCTCACGGCGCGGGGGCCTCGAGCACCCGTTGGAGGGCCTGCCGCAGCGCCTGCCAGGCCGCGGCCAGCGCTTCGTGCGACGCCCCGGCTTCAACCCCCTGCTGCAGGCGCCCTGCCAGCGCGCCAGCCGCCGGTTCCCCCAGCAAGGCCAGCACGGTGCGCAAGCTGTGGCCCAAGTGGCGCAAGGTGGCCCCGTCGGCGGCCGCGCAGGCCGCATCGCCAGCCCTCAGATCCTGGGCCAGTTGGGCCAGCGTGCCTGCGCGGAAGGCCTCGTAGAGCGCCACGTCACCCTCGAAGTGCGCCGCGATGGCGGCCACCCGCCCCTGCGGCGCCGGGCCGCTGGACACCCGGAGATCGGGCCCCGGGTCGCTGTCTGAAGCGGCCAAGGCGGCCTGCACGCACTGCCGCAAGGCCCCCACCGAGACCGGCTTGGACAGCACCTGCCCAACCTGCAGCGTGGACCAACCCGGCCGGGCGGCCAGCACCGCGGCCTCGGTGGCGCTGAAGACCACCCGCCGGGCGGGACCGGCCAAGACCGGGTCCGCCGCCAAGCGTTCCAGCAAGGCCCAACCGGAGGCCCCGCCACCCAGGTTCAGGTCCGTCAGCACCAGCACCGCCGGCCCCTCGGCCAGCGCAGCCAGGGCCTGGTCCACCGTGGCGCAAGGCAGCAGCGTGAGCGCCAGGTCGTCCAACGCCATGGCCACGAACTGGCGGATGGACGCGTCGTCCTCCACCAGCACCAGGCGCGGCAGCGGGCTCATGCGGGCGAGGCCATCACCACCGCCCGGGCCTCCTGGGTCAACAGCTCCGGCAGGCGGGCCACCAGGGCTGTCTTGTGGACCACCGGCAGGCCGTCCAGCGCCAGGGCGAAGGGCGCACGCTCCGACGCCTCCAGCGAGGTCACCACCACCAGGCGCAAGGCACTGAACATGGGTTGTGAACGCAGGCTGGCGATCAGCGCCGCGCCATCGATGCCGGGCAACAGCAGGTCCACGATCAGGATGTCCGGTTGCCACTGCCCCACCTGGGCCAGACCGACGATGCCATCGCTGGCCACCTGGAACTCGGCCTCGGGCAGCGCCCGGCGCACCAGCAAGCCGATCAGGTTCTGGTAGTGCACCGAGTCTTCGATCAGCAGGATGCGCAAGGCCCGGGGCGCGTTCTCCGCCACCGCCTCGACCCCAGCCGTGGCCACGGTCGACATGCCCTGCTGCCGTGCCTGCCAGGCCGCCACGGAGGCCGGGTCGATGCGCCGGTGTCCGCCCGGGGTCTTCCAGGCCCGCAACTCGCCCCGGTCCACCATCAACTGGACGGACCGCACCGCCAGGCCCAGCAGGCGCGCCACCTCCTGGGTGGTGTAAGCGGGAGCGCCGGGAGATTCGGAAGCAAAAGTCATGTGTGCACTATGCCGCACTTAGCGATTTCACCCATTGTAGCGATCTTGATTCTGCAAAATCTGCAAATATGATACGAACCAATCCTTTTCACCTCCGAATTCGATCCCCATGAAAAAAGTGCTCGTCGTCGAAGACCATGCCGACATCCGCCGCCTGATCCGCATGACGCTGGAGTTCGAGGCCTGCGAGGTGCATGAAGCCAACAACGGGGCCAGCGGCTGGGCCGAGGCCCAGGCCCTGCGGCCGGACGTGATCCTGCTGGACGTGATGATGCCGGGCGAACTCGACGGCCTGGACGTCTGCCGACTGGTGAAAGCCGACCCGGCCCTGGCCCACACCCGGGTGGTGATGCTGTCGGCCCGGGGCACCGCCGCCGACGTGGAACGCGGCCAGCAGGCCGGCGCCGATGCCTACATGATCAAGCCCTTCAGCCCCCTGCAGCTGATCCGGGTGATCGACGACGTCAGCACCTTGGCGGGTTGAACATGAACGCCCCGCTGCACACGCCCTTGCCGGGCGATGCCAACCGCTTCGACACGGCCTCGGCCGCGCAGATGGAACGGCTGGTGATGGACCTGCGCCAGATGTACCACGAGCGCAATGCCGCGCTCGAGGAAGTGGCAGCCGCCCACCACGAGGCCTTGCTGCGGCTGGCCCTGGCGGCCGACTACCGCGACACCGACACCGGTGTGCACATCATCCGCATCGGCTACCTCTCCGAAGCCCTGGCGCTGCTGCTCGGACTGAGCGCCGAAACGGCGGCCCTGCTGCGCAAGGCCGCCCCCATGCACGACGTTGGCAAGATCGGCGTGCCCGACGCGGTGCTGAAGAAGCCCGGCCCGCTGGACCCGGGCGAGCGCCAGCTGATGAACCAGCATGCCGAGATCGGCGCCCACATCCTGGGCCGTTCGCGCATTCCCCTGTTCCAGATGGCCGCCGAGGTGGCCCAGAACCACCATGAGCGCTGGGATGGCCGCGGCTATCCGGCCGGCCTGGCTGGCGAGGCCATCCCCATCACCGGCCGCATCGTCGCGGTGGCGGACTACTTCGACGCGCTGACGATGGACCGTGTCTACCGACCTGCGTTCAGCACCGCCGAAGCCCTGGCGATGCTGGCCAGCGAGCGCGGTCGCAGTTTCGACCCGCGCATCGTCGATGCGTTCCTGGCCCATGCGCCGGCCCTGGTGGCCCTGCGTCAAAGCATCGACCGCAGCCAGCACGGCGCGCTGGACAGCATCGCCGGCGCCCCGCTGCTCGATGTGCGCCGCTTCCTGGTCGACTTTGAGACAGACCCCACCCGCCACGCCCAGCCCACCGCCGTGGCCGAGGCCGACGCATGAACCCCGTGATCGTGCTCAGCCTGCTGCTGATGGGCGCCGCCCTGATCGGCTGGGGCTTCAGCGTGCGCCGGACCCGCCTGGCCCGTGAGCGCGGCCAGGCTCTGCGGGCTGCGCTGGAACGCAGCCAGACCGAGGTCCGCACGCGCGAGCGCGAACTGCATGTGCTGCTGCGCAGCGTGCAGGAACTGATCTTTCGCACCGATGCCGAAGGCCGGGTGATCTACCTGAACGACCGCTGGCTGGCCGTGGTTGGCGACGCGGCCCGCCACGCCCTGGGCCGCCCCCTGCTGCAGCTGGTCCCGCCCTCCTGCCGCGATGAGCTGTCTCCGCTGCTGACCCCGCAGGCCGGACAGGCACGCCGCCGCGGCCGTTTCCGCGTACCCACCGCCGATGGCGGGGCTCGCCACTTCGATGTTTCCGTCGTGCCCTGGTATGTCGGCGACCAGGTGGCGGGCTTCTCGGGCAGTGCCGTGGACGTGACCGAGCGGGTCGAGATCGAGGAGCGCCTGGGCTCGCAGCTCGCCTTCAGCGACCTGCTGCTGGACATCAGCCCATTGCCGGTCTCGCTGGTGGACAACGAGGACCACTATGTCACCGTCAACCATGCCTGGGAGGAATTCCGGGGCCTGCGGCGCGAGGAGGTCGTGGGCCAGGTGACGCTCGCCTTGCTGGACCCGGCGCAGTGGACGGAGCATCAGGCGCACCGCATGCGCCTGCTGACCGAAGGCGGGCGGATCCGCTACGAGGCCCGCATGCCCACCGGCGACGGCAGCCTGCGCGATGTCATCCTGACACGGGTGGCGGTGCCGGCTGCCAACGGCCACACCGCGGGCATCCTGACGGTGTTGACCGACGTGACCGAGTTCCGCGACGCCGAGCGGGCGATCCGTGAGGCCCGCGACGTCGCCGAGGAAGCCTCACGGGCCAAGTCCGAGTTCGTGGCCAACATCAGCCACGAGCTGCGCACCCCCTTGCAGTCCATCCTCGGCTTTTCTGAGCTGGGGCTGCTGCGCGCGCACGAGCAGCCGCGCCTGGCCGCGATGTTCTCCGATGTGCATGCGGCGGGGCAACGCATGCTGGCCCTGGTGAACGACCTGCTGGACGTCTCCAAGATCGAGAGCTCGGTCGGCACGTTTCACCTGGAGCGGGTGGACATCCGCCCCCCGGTTCGAACCGTGGTCCAGGAACTGGCCCCGCTGCTGGCGGCCAAGCGGCTGTACATCAACCTGGACCTGGGCGAGCTGCCGCTGTCGGCCAAGGTCGACCCACTGCGCCTGCAGCAGGTCGTGCGCAATGTGCTGGCCAACGCGATCAAGTTCTCCCCCGAACGCGCGGCGATCGAGGTCCACGGCGACGTGACGCCAGACGGTGACATCCGCCTGCGGGTGCGCGACCATGGCCCCGGCATTCCTCCCCAGGAACTGGAGAAGATCTTCGAGGCCTTCGTGCAGTCCAGCCAAACCAAGGATGGCGCCGGCGGCACCGGGCTGGGCTTGGCCATCAGCCGCAAGATCATGGCCGCACATGGCGGCGACATCACGGCCTGCAACATGCCCGATGGCGGCAGCCAGTTCGAGCTGACGCTGCCCAGCCGCGGCTTTGCCGACACCTCCACAGGGGATCTGATCACCAAGCCGATCCCCCTGACGTACTGAACGCCACCGGCCTTTCGCACCATGCCCCACCGCTCTTCCCTCTCCACCCGCCCCGGCCGCCTGAGCGCCATGGTCGGCGTCTTTGCCGCCGCGCTGCTGTTGCTGGTCTGGCTGGCCGTGCTGCTCGTGCTGGCCTCCAAACGAACCGACGCGCTGGAAGCCGAACAACGCCAGGACATCAACATCGCCAATGTGCTGGGCGAACAGACCCTGCGCGTGCTGGCCACGCTGGACCAGGCCACGCTGCGAGTGCGCAATGCCGTGCAGGCCCAGCCCGGACAGACCCCGGACCTGGTGCGCCTGGCCAACGAGACCGGTCAGACGCCCCACATCCTGGCCCAGCTCTCGCTGATCGATGCCAGCGGGCGTTTCGTGGGCAGCAACCTCGATCCGGACGGCAGCAAGAGCCAGCATGTGGACCTGTCCACCCGCGAGCATGTCCGGGTGCACCTGGCACCCGCCCACCTGCCGGCCGGGGCCACTCAACTCGTCAGCGGCGGGCTGTTCATCGGCAAGCCGGTGCTGGGCAAGGTCTCAGGCAAGTGGACCATCCAGCTCTCGCGCAAGATCACCGATCCCCAGGGACAGGTGTTGGGCGTGGTGGTCGCCTCGCTGGACCCCAGCTACTTCGAGGAGGTCTACCGCAGCGTGAGCCTGGGCCAGCAGGGCATCGTCACCCTGGTGGGAACCGACCTGACCCTGCGCGCCCGCGTCATGGGCGGGCAGAGCAAGGGCATGGGCACCCAGCTGACGCAGAGCAAGCTGCAAGACTTCATGGGCCAGGCTGCCGGCACCTACACGGCCAGCAGCAGCCTGGACCACATCGAACGCCTGGTCGCTTTCCGGCGCGTGGCCGACTACCCGCTGTACGTGACCGTGGGCTCCTCGGTGGACGAGGCCCTGGCGGCCTGGCGCACCACGCGCAACGTCATGCTGACCCTGAGCGGGCTGCTGACCGGCGTGGTCTTGTTCGCCACCATCAACTTTGTGATCGGTCTGCGTCGGCTGGAACAGACCAACGAGGCCCTGCGCCAGAGCGAAGCCCAGGCCCAGGCCGCGAGCCAGGCCAAGAGCGAGTTCCTGGCCGCGATCTCGCATGAGCTGCGCACGCCGCTGACCAGCATCCGGGGGTTTGCCGAGTTGATGGAGATGCGGCTGGAGCAACCCAAGTTCCGCGAGCAGGCCGGCCTGATCCGCAAGGGGGCCGAGCACCTCAACGACCTGCTCACCGAGATCCTGGACTTCACGAAACTCGAAGCTGGCGCCATGGCCCTGAGCCCCGAGCCGGTGGCCCTGCGGCCGCTGGTCGACGGTACGGCGGACTTCTACGCCATCGCCGCCAGCGCCAAGGGCCTGCGCCTCACGGCCGACATCGCCCCCGACGTGCCAGCCCAGGTGCATTGCGATGGCCTGCGCCTCAAGCAGATCCTCAACAACCTGCTGTCCAACGCGATCAAGTTCACCCCGGAAGGCGAGGTGCGGCTCGCAGTGGCCCGCGAAAGCGATGCGCTGCTGTTCCGTGTGCAGGACACCGGACCCGGTATCCCGCCAGAACTGCAGGAAACGGTGTTCGAGCGCTTCCAGCAAGGCCATGCCCGGGTGAGCTATGAGCACGGCGGCACCGGGTTGGGCCTGGCCCTGGCCCGCGGGCTGGCCGAACTGATGCACGGCAGCCTGACGCTGGTCTCGCACCCCGGCGACGGGGCCTGCTTCACGCTGCGCCTGCCGCTGGCCGCCGCCTGACCCCCCGCCCCTTTAGGCACAAAAAAGGGCTGCCCGTGGGCAGCCCTGGGGTCGGCGAGAAGCAGAAATTACTTCTTGGCCTTGACCGTCTTCTTGGCGGGAGCCTTCGCCGCAGCCTTCTTGGCCGGCGCGGCCTCGGCCTTCTTGGCCGCCTTGCGGGCCGCGGCACGCGGATCGACCGCTGCCTTGAAGGCCGCCGCCGGCGTGAAGCGGGCCGTCTTCACGGCACCGATCTTGATGGCTTCGCCCGTGGCGGGGTTGCGGCCCTTGCGCGCAGCGCGCTGGGCTTGCTTGAAAGTGCCGAAACCGGCGATCGTGAAGTTCTCACCCTTCTTGACCGAAGTGACGACGGTCTGGGTCAGGGTTTCCAGCATGCGGGTGGCCGCAGCCTTGCTCACCTCGGCCTTGGTGGCCAGCAGTTCAATCAGTTCGCTCTTCTTCATCAAGGTCTCTCTTCACCGGCAACGCGCCGGCGCCCCGGATTGTCGCTCGCTTCCCGCGATGCCCCGTCCACGCTGGCGATCTCAGCGATGGGTGACCCAGTCCGGCCCGACCTGCAGCAGATGGTCGTGGGTGTTGAAGCTCACCAGACGCGCCCCCCCACGGCCGCTGGCCAGACGGGTCACGCCCGTGTTGACCAGCGCCGCGTTGAGCGCCAGGGCCGCCGGTGTGGCCAGGTCCAGCACGGCCTGCATCACCGCGGCGATCGGCCCGCCCGAGGTGAACACCAGCACCGCCTGGGTCGGCCCCAGTTCCTCCTGCAGGTGCAGCAGTCCGTCCCGGCAACGGGCCTGAAACGCAGCCCAGGGTTCCGGGTACTCGGCGTCGTGGGCCCCACTCACCCAGCGCGTCACCGCCTGCGTGAACACGTCCTGGAAGAAGCGCGGTGGCGAGGGTGCCGCCGCCATGTCGGCGCGCAGCGCCGCCAGCTCGGTGTAACGGGGCCAGGCGGCGCGCAGCACGGCCAGATGGTCGAACTCATCCCAGGCGGCCCGGACCTCCGGCTCGACGATGGCCCCGGTGCCAGCCAGGCAATGGATGGCCGTGTCCCGGTGCCGGCGCAGCCGGCCGCACACCACGCGCGAGGCCTGCAGGCCCATGGCCTTCAGGGCCTGCCCCAGGCGGCGCGACTGCGCCACACCGAGGTCGCTCAGGCGGTCGTAGTCCTCCGCACCGAAGCTGGCCTGGCCGTGGCGGATCAGCACGATGGCCCCCACCTCAGCGCCCCGCCTTCATGGCCCGGCGACAGCGCCAGTGCAGGTAGTGCACGAAGACCCAGAAGTTCTTGAAGGCCGGGTTGCGCGTCTGCCGGTGGTGGTAGCGGTAGTAGATCTGCTGGGCGATGGCCGAGAGCCGGAACAGGCCGTAGACCTCGTAGAAGGCCCAGTGCTCGGGCACGAAGCCGGTCTGCTCGACGTAGTAGTCCACCACCTCGCGCCGGGTCAGCATGCCGGGCAGATGGGTGGGCTGACGGCGCGTGGCCTGGGCCAGGAAGTCGTCATCGGCCTGCACCCAATAGGCCAGCAGGTTGCCCAGGTCCATCAGCGGGTCGCCCAGCGTGGCCAGCTCCCAGTCCAGCACGCCCAGGATGTGGGTCGGGTCTTGCGCGTCCAGCACCACGTTATCGAAGCGGAAGTCGTTGTGCGTGATGCAGATGCGCTCGGCGCTGGGCAGATGGTCCAGCAGCCAGTCCATGATGGCCTGCCCGCCCGGCACGTTCCAGGTGCGGGCGTCGCGGTAGCGTTGGCTCCAGCCTTCGATCTGACGACGGGCATAGCCCTGGCCCCGTCCCAGGTGGGCCAGCCCGGCCGCCTGATGGTCCACCTGGTGCAGGGCGATCAGCGTGTCCAGCACCTTCAGGCACAGCGTGCGGACCTGTTCCGGCGGCAGCGACCAGCCCCGCGGCGGGTTGCGCCGCAGGATCACTCCCGCCAGCCGGTCCATCACATAGAACTCGGCCCCGATGACGCTGGCATCGCCGCAATAGGCGCGCATGGTCGGCACGAAGGGGAACACCGGCTGCAGTGCAGCCTGCAGGCGGTATTCCCGGCCCATGTCGTGGGCCGACTTGGCCTTGGTCCCGGCCGGAGGGCGGCGCAGCACCAGGTCGGCGTTGTCATAGGCCAGGCGGTAGGTCCAGTTGGAGGCGCCACCGCTGTACTGGGTGACCTGCGGCATGCCCGCCAGCCCCGGCAGTTGCTGCTTGAGCCAGGCGTCCAGCGGCGGCAGGTCCAGGGCCTCGCCGGCGCGCACGGCGCCGGCGGTGTCGATCGGCGTGCCGCTCATGCGGCCCCCGCCGGTCGCTGCATGCGCAGCTGCAGCCGCGCCATGCGCCGGCGCAGCGTCGCCAGGTACCAGCGGTACGGCAGCCAGCGTTTGAGGCGCCAGGCCATCCTTCCTTCGGGGTGGGTCAGGATGTGAGCCTCCCCTGCCTTCACGCCTCGGTGGATTGCCTGTGCCACCTCCTCGGCGCCGATGCGGGCCCGCTCCACCAGCCGTTGCGTGGTGCGTTCGGCATCCGGCGTGGCGGCGCGCATGTGGCGCGCCAGGTCGCTGCGGAAGAACGCCGGGCAGGCCACGCTGACCCGGATGTGGTCGGGCTCCAACTCCAGCTGCAGGGTTTCGGACAGGGCCACCACCGCCGCCTTGGTGGCGTTGTAGGCTGCGGCCTCCGGCAGGTGGATCATGCCGGCCATCGACGCGATGTTGAGAAAGCAGCCGCCGCCCTGCCGGCGAAACAGCGGCGTGAACACCTTGCAGCCCCGCACCACCCCGAGCAGGTTGATGTCGACGATCCACTGCCAGTCGCTCAGGCGGACATCGGCAATGCCGCCCATCTGGGCCACCCCGGCGTTGTTGACCACGACGTCCACCCCACCCCAGTGCTGCTGCAGCCAGTCGGCGGCAGCCAGGAGATCGCCCTCCTGCGTCACATCGCAGTGCAGGAAGTGCACCGGCCCGCCATGGCGGGCCAGGGCCTGGCGAGTGTCGGCCCCCTGGGCGTCGTCCACGTCGCCCAGGCACACCGAAGCCCCCTCCTTCGCAAAGCACTCGGCCAACGCCCGCCCCAGACCGGACGCCCCGCCGGTGATGAACACGCGCGGGGTCTTCATGCGGCCTCCTGGCGGCGCTGGAAGCGCCGCAGTTCCTGGCGCGCCACCATCGCGCAGTGCACCTCGTCGGGCCCGTCGGCCAGGCGCAAGGCCCGCGCCATCAGGTGCAGACCACTGAGCGGCACATCGTCCGACAGGCCGCAGCCACCGTGGATCTGGATCGCCTGATCGACCACCGACTGCAGCACGTTGGGCGCCACCACCTTGATGGCCGAGATCTCGGTCATCGCCTGGCGCACCCCCACCGTGTCGATCTTCCAGGCCGCGTACAAGGTCAGCAGACGCGCCTGGTCGATGGCCATGCGCGCATGGGCCAGCTTTTCCATGTTGCCACCCAGCTGCAGCAGCGGTTGGCCAAACGCCACCCGCTGCATGCCGCGCGCCACCATCAGCTCCAGCGCCTGTTCCGCCGCGCCGATGGCCCGCATGCAATGGTGGATGCGCCCCGGCCCCAGCCGGCCCTGGGCGATCTCGAAGCCCCGCCCATGGCCGAGGATCAGGTTCTCCTTGGGCACGCGCACCTGGTCGAACAGCACCTCGCCATGCCCATAAGGGGGATCCCATTGGCCCGCGGCCGGCAGCATGCGCTGGATCCTCACGCCCGGCGTTTCCAGCGGCACCAGCACCATGCTGTGGCGATGGTGCCGGTCCGCCTCCGGGTCCTCCGACCGCCCCATGAAGATGGCGACCCGTGCCTTCGGGTGGCCCAACCCGGTGGACCACCACTTGCGGCCCTGCAGCACCAGTTCATTCCCGTCCTCGCGCACGGTGGCCTGCATGTTGGTGGCATCCGAGGAGGCCACGCCCGGCTCGGTCATGCAGAACACCGAACGGATCTCGCCGGCCAGCAAGGGCTTGAGCCAGCGTTCCTTCTGGGCCGCGCTGCCGTAGTGGTAGAGCACCTCCATGTTGCCGGTGTCCGGCGCATTGCAATTGAAGACCTCGGCCGCGAACTCGCAACGCCCCATGGCCTCGGCCAAGGGCGCGTATTCCACCGTCTTCAGCCCGGCGCCCAGCACCGGGTCGGGCAGGAAGAGGTTCCACAGCCCCGCCGCGCGGGCCTTGGCCTTCAAGTCCTCGATCAGCGGCAGCACCTGCCACGCGGTCCAGTCCGACCCGGGGTTGAGCCGGCGGTTGGTTTCTCGGTAGGCCGCTTCCGCCGGCAGCACATGCTCGGCCATGAAGGCCTGCACGCGCGTCAGCATCTCCTGGCCCTTGGCACTGGGGCTGAAATCCATCGTCTGTCTCCTGATTCAGCACAGCCCTCCCGAGCGTGCCTTGGGTTTTCGGCGATGGTAGGTGGGCACTCTGAATGAATGAAGTGATTTGTTTTAAGCTTGTTCGATGAATGATGTTCATCGAAGTCGGGCTGCTGTCGACTTGAACCTGCTGCCGGTGTTCGAGGCGGTCTACCGCGAACAGCACCTGACCCGCGCGGCCGAGGCCTTGGCCCTGACCCCGTCGGCGGTCAGCCACGCCCTGCGGCGACTGCGCGAACAGCTGGACGACAGCCTGTTCGTGCGGGACGGCAAGTTGATGCGCCCCACCCCGTCCTGCCAGCGGCTCGCCCCCGCCTTGCTGGATCAGCTCGCCCGCTTGCGGCAGCTGCTGCAGGCCTGGGGGCAGTTCGACCCGGCCCTGACCCGGCAGCGCTTTCGCATCGGCATGCCGGACCCGGTCGAACTGATGCTGCTGCCCCCGCTAAACCAGCGACTGCGCCAATTAGCGCCGCTTTCTTTCATAGCAAGCACACACTTCGATCGTTCTGGACTGGCCCGCGCGCTGGCAGCCGGCCAGTTGGACCTGGCCATTGATGTTGCCCTGCCCCTGGGTGAGCCGGTGCGGCACTGCCCGCTCCTGGAGGACCGTTTCTGTCTGTTGACGCGCGCAGGTCAGCCGGCATCCGCCGCCCCGACCCTGGCGGACTACCTGCAAGCCAGGCATGTGGCGGTGTCCTCCCGCGCCACCGGCATGGTGATGGAGGATGGCGCGCTGGCCCACCTGGGGTGGCAACGCGAGGTGGCCGTGCGCTGCCAGAACCACACCACCGCGGTGCGCCTGGTGGCCGATTCGGACCTGTGGCTGACGCTGCCCGAACGCCTGGCCGACGAGATCGGGCCCAGCCCGGCGGTGAAACGCTGGCCCCTGCCCTTCTCGCTGCCGCCGGTGCAGCTGCACCTGTATTGGCATGCCCACCATGAAGGGGACCCGGCCAACGACTGGCTGCGGCACCAGGTGATGGCCTTGGCCGGCTGAACAGCCGCCCGGCCTCAGCCCAGATCGCCCAGTTCGGTCGCGATCTGCAGCAGCTGCTGGGGTGTGGGCTTGTCCCAGGATTCGCCCAGCGAGCCTTCCGCGTAGTACCGCACCATCTCCGGCAGCACCATCGGATGGCGCCAACCGCTGGTCTGCAGACGCTTGCGGATCGACGGATGCAACTGCCGACGCTCCATGTCGGCCAGCAGGTCCTGCACCAACTGGCCTTGCCCCTCGCCGGACATCGCGGCAATCTGCTCGATCACCTGCTCCCGGCGGCGGCGGTTCCATTCCTCGGTCCAACGCATCTGACGCCGGGCCTGCAGTTCGCGATGCGCCTCGGCCGAGGGGGCTTCTTCGGCCTGGGCGGCCGGCGGGGGCGAGACCGCTTCCTGCTCGGCATGGACCGGTGCCGCGCCGGGCATCAGGGCGCGGAGGTAACGGGAAGGGTCCTTGAGTGGCGAGGGGAAGCCGGACGCCACCCGCTGGGCCAGCACCTCCAGCCCGGCTTCCATGGCCGAACCGCCGTGGGTCTGCAGCAGATCCTCGGCCTTGTCTTCTTCGACCCCCAGGGACACCGCCCGCTCCACCAGACGCAGATCCACCGGTTCGGGCGGCTGCTTGAGGGCCAGCGGCGTCTGCTGCTTGGGCCGGATCAGGAACTGGATCTCGCTGATGGAGCGCCCTTCCTTGTGCTCGACCAATTCCACTTCCAGGTCCGTGACGGCGCTGACCTCTGCGATGGCCGGCTTGAGCGTGTCACGTTTGAAGATCCGGTACTCCAGCTTGGCGGTGCGCTCCGAGGCGGGCTGACCGCTGAGGACCGGGTGCCACCAGCGCCAGGGCTGGCGCGAGGTCCGCCCGATGTCCTTGTAGCGGGTGCAGATCTCGTAGAGCGCGATCCCGGCATGCGAGCGCAGCTGGCTGATGATCTCCAGCTTGAGACGGGCAAACACCGTCGGCTCCAGCAGTTCCTGCTTGAGGTTCACGGCGTAAGACCATTCGACCCAGACCTGACCACGCTCCTTGGTGAGGCGGGCGTGGGCCAACAGACCGGAGACGTTCCAGGCCGCGCCTTCGCCGGTGGTCGGCGACTGCCATTCGACGGTGGTCGACACCATGGCGCGCAGATGCTTCTTGATCAGCGCGTGGTCATTGGAGTCGAAGTCCACTCCCCGCACCACGCGCTCCAGCGGCACGCGAAAGACATCCTTGTCCAGCCCCTGGTCCTGGGCTTCGAAGAGCAGCACGTTGTAGGCCTTGCGCCCCAGCGAAGTGATCCGCGCCGACTTGGGCACGATGGCCAGCGTGTTGACGGGCTTGCGCAAGGGTGCCGGAGCCCGGGTTGACACCTTCACTGCCGCCATGGGACGGCGCCGCGAAGACTCGGCCGTCGAGGACGTGGACAGGGAAGGGGACTCAGACTCCAGTTCCGGCATGGCGCGACTCTACCTCAGATGTGAATCGCACTTTCACATTTGATGAGCCCAGCGATTCGCAGGGCGGAGGCCGCCGTCGCGGAGCGTGAACGGCGCCCTGCACATGTCTCCCGAAAACCCTCACCCAAGCACACGCGTGGCCTGACGATCCTGAACCGGCCTCGGAATCATCGGGGGAGGGGAGAACACAACAACGGGAGGCCGCCCTACATCCTGAAAACACTCCACTCTCGTCCCGCAGCTGCCCTAACCACGGAGAGTTTTCAGGACTTCTACGCGCCAAGCGTCCCTCCGAGGACCGCAGGCCACATCCTGGCCCCGCCCGTTTCGGCCTTGCACCGACATTGCCGTCCCGCTTTCCTGTTTACTCTCACCTTCAGCTCCGCACGCGGGCCCGAAGAGCGGCTTCCCACGCCCAGGACAGTGCAAAACCTGGTCCACGGTGACCAGCCGAGGCGCTGAAAGCAGAGGAGATCCAACCGGACAGCCATGTTTCCCGTGTCCGCTCACCTGGATTCCTGTTCCTTCGCCATCAAGACCCGATTCCCCTCACGAAGCCCCCTGAAAAGTCTCCACCGAACCCCGAATCCACTCACCAATGACGGCCTAACTCTTTGTTTTAAAAGAGGAAATCGTCCCGTAAAGGTATTAAAGGAGTTGAAGAATTCATAGTTCTTCCAAAGAGGACATCGTCGTCGACACCCTCCAGAAGGCTGGCTTCGCTCCATCTGGATGCCAGGAAAGCAACGAAAGCGTGGGTGTTGAACGGTTCAACACTCTGTTGACGGGACAGTTCGCTTTCCACGCGGGCTGTTCCTTGACAAAATAGCGTCTTACCAGCTTATCTTGTCAAGCCAAGCAAGGCTTGTCGAAACGGAGACCCCCGTTGGATCGCATCGCATTCAAATCACCCGCGCCCATTTCCTTGGCGGACATCGCGGACCAGGCCGAGCGTGCTGTTGCCATGATGGCTCAGATCCGCACCGCCATGTTGGCGCCAACCGCTCGCAAAGCCCCACCCGTGTTCAACCTCAGCCAGCTGGCGGGCTTGTGCGGAATTGAAAAGGGATCGCTCAGCCATCGTCTCAGCAAGGGTGACTTGCCGGCAGGGCGGCTCAACGAGTCGGGCAGCCGCCGGGAATTCAGCCTCGATGAAGCGCGTAGCTGGATCCGCGAGTACCGCAAAGAACTACTGCGACCAGCAGGAGCGGAGGCGGT
>JAYSCA010000005.1:0-20407 GCA_041915165.1 Ideonella sp. | reverse complement strand
GCGTCTTCTTGGGCAGGGGATCAAACCCCAGCATCTGCTGCTCTTGCGTCATGGGCGCCATCTTGCCTGCGCCTCACGCCAGCTGCCAGTCGGCAGCGGGGTTTTGCAGACCTTCCATAGCACTTCGTAAAATACGATGAACCGCGTTGTTTGAGGACATGCGGTGCGCCGCAAAATACCCGGCAAGCCATTTCTGGTACCAGAGCGGCGGCACGCAAGAGGGTTGACGTCCTCACCCACCCGTTAACAACCCCCACGCCGCCAGCGCCATGACCTGCGCCGACAGCACCATGTCCCGGATGCCGATGTACTCGTCGGGCTGGTGGGCCAGCGCCAGCAGGCCGGGGCCGTAGGCGATGCAATCGCGCAGGCGGCCGATGCGGTCGATGTGCTTCTGGTCGTAGGTGCCGGGCGAGCAGACGAAGCGGGCCTCGCGACCCAGCACCTCCTGCACCGCGCGGGCGGTGTCGCGCGCCACCGGGCGCTCGCGTTCGGTCAGCACCGGGGCCACCGAGAACAACTCGCGCAGCCCGTAGTCGAAGTTCGGCCGCTCGGCCTTCAGGCCGTCCAGCAGGCCCACCACCTCGCCGCGCACACTCTCCAGGCTTTCCTCGGCCAGAAAGCGGCGGTCAATCACGAGACGGCAGCTGTCGGGCACGCAGGGCGCAGGCAGTTGGTCGCCCTCGGGCTCGGCCTGGCCGCCATGGATGGAGTTGAAGTTGACGGTGGACTGGCGCGCCATCTCGGGCACCACCGGCATGTTGGTGTGGCGCGCCGCCAGCGCGGGAATCAGATCGCGCTCGAAGCGCTCCAGCACCGCGCCCATGTGGCGCACCGCGCAGTCACCCAGAAAGGGCATGGAGCCGTGGGCGATGCGACCGCGGGTCTCGATCTCGGCCCACCAGACGCCCCGGTGGCCGATGCAGACCTGGTCCACCTCCAGCGGCTCGGGGATGATGACGTGGTCCACCCGGGGTTGACTGAACCAGCCGCGCTCGGCCAGGTAGGCCACACCGCCATAGCCGCCAGATTCCTCGTCCACCGTGCCGCTGATCTCGATCGCCCCGGGCAGGCCCAAGCCGCTGTCGATCAGGGCCTCGGCCGCGATGATGGCCGCGGCGATGCCGCCCTTCATGTCGCTGCTGCCACGGCCGTAGAGCCGGCCGTCTTTCACCACGCCGGCGAAGGGGTCGACCGTCCAGCCCTCGCCAGGCAGCACCACGTCGATGTGACCGTTGAAGTGCACGCACGGGCCGGGGCCGAAGGCCTTGCGGGCGATGACGTTCCAGCGCGGATGACGGTCGCTGTCGCCGGGCGTGCCCTCGCCGCGCACATAGGTGACCTCAAAGCCGCGCCGCGCCAAACGGTTGCCGATCAGCTCGGTGCAGCGCCGGTAGTCTTCGCCCGGCGGGTTGACGGTGGGGATGCGCACCAGGGCGCGGGCCAGGTCGACCAGCTCGTCCTCGCGGGCCTCGATGGCCTCCAGCAAGGCCATGCGGCGCGGGTCATCGGCGGTCGGTAAGCTCATGACCGCCAGTATGGCGCGGCGTTCAGTCCGGCAGCACCAGCAGATGCATCTTGCCGGCCACGTCGCGCCAGGCCTCATGCTCCGGCAGAGGCGGCTGGCACCGGGTGATGGACGGCCACACGCCCGCCGCCTGGGCATTGATCGCGATGTAGGGGCGCTGGGCCTCGGTGGCCTCGCTGGCGTTGACGATGGCGTCCACCGGACACTGCGGCACGCAGACGGAACAGTCGATGCAGCCAGCCGGGTCAATGGCCAGGAAGTTGGGGCCCTCGACGAAGCAGTCCATGGGACAGACTTCGACGCAGTCGGTGTATTTGCATTGGACGCAGGGCTCGGTGACGATGAAAGGCATGGGCGGATTGTCGGTGCGCTCGAATGCCCTTCAGGTCGGCTGGCCCAAAGCCAGTGGCTGGGCCGACCACAGCACCGAGGTCATGCCCATCGAGCCCTGCACCACGTCCGTCAGAAATTGCAGCGTGTCGCCTTCACGGCGCAAGGCCGCGGTGTAGAGCAACGGCAGGTAGTGCTCCGCCGTGGGCACGGCGAGTTGTGCGTCCGTGTCCTGTGTGCCCCAGTCCGTCAGCGCCGGCAGGTCTTGCGCCACCAGCTGTTGCTTGACCCGCTCGGTGAAGCGAATCGCCCAGTCGAGCGGCGTGGCATCGTGGAAGTCATAGAGCGGCAGGTTGTGGACGATGTTGCCGCTGCCGACGATGAGCACGCCCTCGTCGCGCAGTGGCATCAGCCGCCGGGCCAGCGCCCGGTGCCAGGCGGCGCTCTGGGCGGTGTCCAGGCTCAGCTGGACCACGGGAATTTCAGCTTGCGGGTACATGGGCATCAGCACGCTCCAGGCGCCGTGGTCCAGCCCACGGCCGGCATCCAGACGCACCCGCTGTGGTGCCAACAGTTCGACCACCCGCCGCGCGACTGTGGCGCTGCCCGGCGCGGCGTAGTGCACGTCGAACAGGGCCTTCGGGAAACCGTAGAAGTCGTGGATGGTCTCCGGCGTGGGTGTGGCGGTCACATAGACGCCCCGCGTCTCCCAGTGGGCCGACACACACAGGATCGCCCGCGGGCGCGGCAACGCCGCCCCCAGCGCCGCCCAGGCTCGGCGGAAGGGGTTGTCCGTGATGGCGTTCAGGGGCGAGCCGTGGCCGATGAACAGGACGGGCATCGACGGGCTGGAGGTGGATGGGGTCATCGGGTGCGAGGCCTCAGTGGCGTGAGAGAGTCAGTGCGACAGGCCAATTGGCCGCAGGAACTCGGCGTGGTCCCGGAACAGGTGTTCCTCGAACAGCAGGCCGTCCTGGTTCCAGTGGCCGATCGTGGCCAGCGCGGCTGCGGACTGGGTGTGGAAACGGATCCTGTGAATCCTCGACGAGAGACATGGGGGGAGCAAGCCCACTGTATTGACACCTCAAAGTCGGATAAACACCGTTTTCGTGAATGGATTGATCATCAATTCGTGACAATTTGACCCTTCGCGCGGCTGTGGGGTTCGCCTCTGAAGGACACTGCCGCCCTGGATGCCACACACCAGGGAGACAAACATGAAATGCACCGACTGGACCGCCGAGATCCGGAGCGCCACCCAGCGCGCCCAGGCCCAGAGCGCGATGGTGCCGCTGGTCAGCGAGACCCGCACCGTGCAGCAGGACGGGCTGGATTTCCTGGTCTCGCACCTGTCGTCACTGAGCTTGAAGGACCTGGCCAAGATCCTGCAGCAGAACACGGGCGCGAACCCCTTCCTGCCCTATGAGGCGGCGATGTTTGTGGCCCAGCTGTCGGACACGCATGTGCTGCTGCTCAACAAGTTCCCGATCTTTCCCGACCATGCGATGGTGGTGACGCGGCAGTTCCAGCCCCAGACCGGTCCGCTGGAGGCCGCCGACTTCGCTGCCCTGGCGCTGCTGATGGGCGGCCTGCCCGACCCGGTCTTCATGTTCAACGGCGGCAAGACGGCCGGTGCCAGCCAGCCGCACCGGCATCTGCACATCCTGCCCACGCACCAACTGCCGCTGCTGGCGCGCTGGCCCGCGGGCCAGCCGGTGGGCCAGGTGCGGTCGCTGCCGTTCTTCGGCTTCGTGCACGCCCATGTGGCACTGGACCCGAGCCTGCCCGCCCCTGCCTGGGCCGACCAACTGGCCGCCGCGGTGCAGGCCGCCAGCACCCACTGCGGGCTGGAGCCGCACATGGGCGAGATGCCGCCGTACAACCTGCTGGGCCGGCGCGACGGCGTGCTGCTGGTGCCGCGCCGCCGCGAGCACTGGAGCGACGGCACGCACAGCATCTCGGTCAATGCGCTGAACTTCGGCGGCTGGGTGGGGGTGCGGGGGCCCGAGCAGATCGAGCCGGTATGCCAGGCCGGCCTGCGGGCCACCTGGGAAGCCGTGACCCAGCCCCTGGACTGAGCGCAGCCTGACCCCGAACGCCTACCCAGCGGTGGGCGCTTCGCCCGCCTGCGTCAGCGCCAGGAAGTTCTGCAGCTGCGGCAGCGCCAGCTTGCGCCGGTGGGCCAAGGCCAGCCGCGCGATGGGCTGGATGCCCCGCAGGTCCTGGTAGACCACCCCCGGCAGGGCGAACTGGCGCATCGAGACCGGCACCACCGTCACCCCCATCTCACCGGCCACCAGCGCCAGCGCCGAGGCCAGTTGCGGCGCATGCGGACCCAGCCGGGGCTCGAAGCCGGCGCGGCGACAGGCCTCCACCACCGCGTCGTGCAGCGTGGCGCCGATCGGGCGTGGGGTCAGGATGAACCAGGCCTCGCGCAGGTCGGTCAGGCGCAGGCGGGCCCGGCGCCCGCTGGCCAGCGGATGACCGGCCGGCAGGGCCGCCACCATCGCCTCGTCGGGCAAAGCGTGCAGCGTCAGGTCCCGGGCCTCGGCGCCGTCGGGCCGCAGAAAGGCCAGGTCCAGCCGCCCATCGCGCAGGCGCTGGGCCAGCAGCGCGCTGTTGTTCTCCTCCAGCACCAGTTCCACCTGCGGATAGGCCCGGCGAAAGGCGCGGATGGCCTGCGTCACCCTTGGGGTCAGGATGGCCGAGGCGGTGAACCCCAGCCGCAGCGAGCCGGTCTCTCCGCGTGCGGCCTGGCGCGCATGGCGCACCGCGGTGGCGGCCTGCTCGGGCAGCTCGGCCACCTTCTCCAGAAAGGCCTGGCCGGCCTCGGTCAGCACCGCGCCTTGCGGCACCCGGTGGAACAGCGGTGCCCCCACCTCCCGCTCCAGGTCACGGATCTGCTGGCTCAGCGGTGGCTGGCCGATGCCCAGGCCCTCGGCCGCGCGGGTGAAGTTGCCCTCCCGGGCCACGGCCAGAAAGTAGCGGATGTGGCGCAGTTCCATGCGACCGATTGTGGCGTGGTCACGGGCCTACAGCGCCTTGATCAGCGGTCGTCCAGTTCGCGCGGCGACTGGCTCAGGCGCTGCTGGGCGAGGGCTGATCCAGCGCGGCCAGCCAAGCCGTCAAGGTGGCGTCCAGGGCTGCCTGCTGGGCCGGCGACAGCAGTGCCAGCGCTGCCTGCTGGGTCTGCACATGGGCCTCCACCGCGCGGTCGATCAAGGCCAGCCCGGCCGGGCTGAGCTGCACCAGCAGGCTGCGCGCGTCGTCCGGATGGGGAAGCCGCTCCACCCACCCGCGGGCCTCCAGCCCCTTCAAGCGGTGGGTCAGGGTGCCGGAGCTGATCATCATCGACTGGAACAGGGCCGTTGGCGCCAGGCAGTATGGCGCCCCGGCCCGGCGCAGGGTGGCCAGCACGTCGAACTCCCAGCGGCCCAGACCGAACTGCGCGAAGGTCGCCTCCATCCGCTGGCCCAGGTGCTGGTAACAGCGCCCCAGCCGCCCCAGCGGGCCCATGCTGCGGGTGTCCAGGTCCGGCCGCTCCCGCCGCCATTGGTCCAGGATCAGGTCCACGGCATCGGCCGCCGCATCACGCGCTCGGGGCATGGGTATCTCCTTTTATCTTGACGTCAAGATAAATAACTCGACAATGCATTTATCTCGACATCAAGATAAATCATGGCCGCATCTTACCGCCCGGGCCACGGGCCGCTGCGCGACGTCCTGCTCACGGCCCTGGCGCCCATGGTCTGGGGCAGCACCTACCTGGTGACGACCCAGTGGCTGCCGCTGGACCGTCCCTTCACCCAAGCCTGCTGGCGGGTGCTGCCGGCGGGGCTGCTGCTGCTCCTGTGGCGCTTCCAGCGGCCGGCCCGCGCGGTGCTCGGCCGGCTGCTGGTGCTGGCGGCGCTCAACATCGGCGTGTTCCAGGGCTTTCTGTTCGTGGCCGCGGTGCGCCTGCCCGGTGGGCTGGCGGCCATCTTCGGCGCCATGCAGCCGCTGGTCGTCCTGCTGCTGGCCCGGTGGGTGGACGGCACGCGGCCGGGCGGGCCCCGCCTGCTGGCGGCCGGCCTGGGGGTGTTGGGCATGGCGATGATGCTGCTGGCCCCGACCAGTCGCTGGGACCTGTGGGGCGTGCTGGCCGCAGCCCTCAGCGCCGGCTCCATGGCCTGTGGCACCTTCCTGGCCCGCCGCCAGGACATTGGCCTGAGTCCCCTGGCGCTGACCGGCTGGCAGTTGTTGCTGGGGGGCCTGATGCTGCTGCCGGCCAGCCTGTGGCTGGAAGGCCCCTGGCAGGCGCCCAGCCTGTCGCAGGCGGCGGCCTCGGCCTACCTGAGCCTGGTCGGCGCCCTGCTGGCCTATGTGCTGTGGTTTCGCGGCAGCCTGCGCCTGCCGGCGGTGGCGGTGGCCTCGCTGGGCCTGTTGAGCCCGCTGACCGCCGCCATGCTGGGCTGGGGCGTGCTGAGCCAATCGCTGGGGCCGGTGGGCTGGAGCGGCTTTGCGCTGGCCCTGGGCAGCGTGGTGCTGGTGCAGCGGCTCAGCCAGGCCGCCACGGGCCGCTGAGGGACAATTCACGCCCCGCCGCCCGCCCCGCTTGCTGCATGCCGCCCGCCGCCACCGCCCCGCGCCCCGCTTCCCTGTCGCTGCTGAGCCTGACCACCCCGGTGGCCATGGGCTACATCCCGCTGGGGGCGGTGTTCGGCTTTCTGTTCGTCCAGGCCGGTGGGGCCGGCTGGCTGGCGGTGCTGGCCAGCATCGTGGTCTACGCCGGCGCGGCGCAGTACATGATGGTGCCGATGGTGGCCGCCGGCCTGCCCGTGGGCGCCATCGCGCTGGCCACGCTGATCCTGAACCTGCGCCATGCCTTCTATGGCCTGTCGCTGCTGGAGCGCGTGCCCACCCAGCCGTGGCTGCGCTGGACGCTGGTGTTCTGTCTGACCGATGAGACCTATTCGGTGCTGACCGCGCTGCCGCCCCAGACCCCGCCGCGCCAGATGGCGCTGCTGGCCCTGCTCAACCAGGGCTGGTGGGTGCTGGGCACCGCCGTGGGGGCGGCCATCGGCGCGCAGGCCCAGCTCCATCTGGCCGGGCTGGACTTCGTGCTCGCCGCGCTGTTCGCCGTGCTGCTGGTGGAGCAGTGGCGCCGCCGCAGCAGCGCCGCGCCGCTGTGGGTCGCGCTGGGCGGCTATGCGCTGGGCCATTGGTGGGTGCCCAGCCAGGCCCTGCTGATCGGCATCGCCCTGAGCGTGGTGGCCGGGCTGCTGTGGCCTACTCCCTCCAACACCCGCGCAGGCCAGGCATGAAGGACACGCTCTACGTCGTCAGCGTCATCGTCGCGATGGGCGCGGTGACCTTCGGCATCCGGGCCCTGCCCTTCGTTGCCGCGCAGTGGCTGCAGCGGCACCGCTTTGTCCAGCGCCTGGGCCAGTTCCTGCCGCTGGCCATCATGACGCTGCTGCTGCTGCATGCGGTGGTGGGCGCGGCCGGCACCCACGCCGGCCTGCCCTGGCCAGAGGCGGTGGCGATCGGCCTGGTGGTCGGTCTGCAATGGTGGCGCGGCCAGGCGCTGCTGAGCATCGCGCTGGGCACCGGGGCCTATGTGCTGATGCGCAACCTGCTGACGCTCTGAGTTCGCCTCAGACGGTGCGTCGCAGCGCCTCGAAAAACAACGCGGACTGCAGCCGCTCGCCCAGGGTCTGGGCCGCCACCCGGGCCGCCAGCGCCGCGTCGACCGGCGCCAGCGGCAGGCCGGTGGAGGCCGCCAGCACCTGGGCCTGGCAGGCCCGCTCCAGGTAGTACAGGTCGTCGTAGGCGTCGGCCATGCGCTCACCACAGACGACCACGCCGTGGTTGCCCAGGAACACCACGTCCGCGCGGCCGATCACGCCGGCCAGGCGTTCCCCCTCGGAGTCGTCCAGGGCCAGGCCGTTGTAGGCCGCATCCACCGCCGTGCGGCCATGAAAGCGCATCGCGTTCTGGGACAGGGTGGTGTCCAGCCCGCGCGCCTGGGTCAGCGTGAGCGCGGTGGCATAGGGCATGTGGGTGTGCAGCACGCAGGCCTTGGCACAGCGCCGGTGCACCGCGGCGTGGATGAACATCGCCGTGGGCTCGACCTCGTGGCGGCCGGCCAACCGGCGTCCCTGGCCATCGACCAGCACGATGTCAGCGGCCTGCACCTCGCTCCAGAGCAGGCCCCGCGGGTTCAGCAGAAAGCGCCCCGAGCCATCCGGCAGCTCGGTGCTGAAGTGGTTGCACACGCCCTCGGCCAGGCCGTGGTGGGCCGCAGCGCGCAGGGCCAGGGCCAGGTCTTCCCGCAGGGTCATCACCTCGGGGGCATCGAAATCCAGTGGCAGCATCATCGTGTTCAGTGAGTGAGACCTGAACCTTGAAGCACATTCCGGACCCAGGAGACACCTCGCGCGCTGTGGCGCGCGCGCCGCAGGCCGCATGATCGATGTCATGCCCGCCTGTCGGGTCGCCGCAGCGGCCCGTTGCCGCCCGCTTGATCGTTCGCAAGCAGGCCCTCCACCCCGCTTCAAATTTCCTTGCGGCCGAGGGGCATTTCTTCATAATCCAGCCCCCATGGCTCACCGGACGACCCTGCACCGCCTCACCCGCTACCTGCTGGCGTGGTACCTGGCGTTCCTGGGGGTGGCCGTGCTCTCGCCGGTCTTCCAGCCGATGGACCTGCAAGCCATCTGCGGTGCGGCCAGCGCGCCCAAGGTCGATGCCGGAGATGGCAACGACACCCCGGCGCCGGCCGGCCATCACCATGCGGTCAACTGCCCGCTGTGCCTGCCGCTGCTGGCGCCCCCCTTGGCCAGCGGGTCCGCCCTGCCCGGGGTGCCCCCCCGGGTCGCGGTGCGGTTGCCCGCCCACGTCCCGGTCTGGGCCAGCGCCATGCCGGAGCGGCTGTCCGCCCGGGGGCCGCCGAGCGTCGTCCTCGGCTGAACCTTGCCGACCCGGCCGCCCCTGCGGCTGCGCCTCTCATCGCGTGCCTGCGTTGCCCCTGCTGGTGACTCACCACAGGCCCGGCCCCGCACGCCCGTCCCGACTCCCCCCCGGCGCCCTGGCGCCCGAGGAAGACAACCCATGATCGTCAAGTCTCTTTTCTATCCCTGCGCCATCCTGACCCTCGCCAGCCTGCTCAGCGCCTGCGGCGGTGGCAGTGACGACGGCAACGGCTGGACCACCGACAGCAGCGTCAGCCTGCAGTTCGCCGCCGTGGCCGGCACCACGCCCGTGTCCTGCGGAACGCCCATCACCGGTCTGGGCACCGGCAGCCAAAGCGCCCAGGTGCAAGATCTGCGCTTCTACATCTCCGATGTGCAGCTGCTCAAGGAAGACGGCAGCACGACCCCGCTGACGCTGTCGACCACCGACAACAACAACTACACGGACGGCACCCACAGTGTCAGCCTGATCACCCTGTCCCAGGCCGGCACTGGCGCCTGCAGCACCGGCACGCTCAACAGCACCATCCAGGGCACCGTGCCTGCCGGCCGCTATGTGGGCGTGACGATGACGCTGGGCGTGCCGCTGAGCCTGAACCACCTGAGCTCCACCGATGCCGCCACCCCGGCCGTGCTGCGCTCGGACGTCAACCCCAGCATGTCCTGGAACTGGCGTGGTGGCCGCAAGTTCACCAAGATCGAACTGCAAAGCACCGAGGCGGGCAATCCGGTCACGCTGCTGCACCTGGGCTCCACCGGCTGCGTGGGCGATCCCGCCAACGGCGTGCCCATCACCGGCTGCACTGCGCCCAACCGGGTGACGCTGACCTTCGCCGACTTCAACCCGACCCAGCAGAAGATCGCTCTGGACGTGCAAAGTCTGTTCGCCCAGAAGAGCCTCAGCGTCACCAACAGCTGCATGTCCAGCCCGACAGATGCCGGCTGCACGAGCGACTTCGCCGCGCTGGCCCTGAACTTCAACCCGAACGGCACCGGCACGGGCACGGCCATCGCGGGCCAGAGCCAGACGGTCTTCAAGGCCATGCGCCGGTGAGGCCGACATGACCGCTCTGCCCCGTCTGCGGCCCGTGTGGCCGCTGGTTCTGGCGGTCGTGACGGTGGGGGTGACGGGCTGCCAACGGCAGCCCGTCACCGCCTCGGAGGTGGCGCCCGCCACCCCCGCCGCCTCGGCCTCGGTGCCCCCCGCTCCTGCCTCGTCCCCCGCCTCCACGGCACAGGCGCAAGCCGCCAGCGACTGGACCTGGGACCTCCCCGACTACCTGCCGCCCCCGCGCGTGCCGGCCGACAACCCGATGACCCAGGCCAAGGTGGCGCTGGGCCGCTACCTGTTCTACGACACGCGCCTGTCGGGCAACGGCACCCAGGCCTGCGCCACCTGCCACCTGCAGAAGCTGGCCTTCACCGATGGCCGCGCCCATGGCCTGGGCTCCACCGGGCAGCTGCACCCCCGCAGCCCCATGGCCCTGGGCAATGTGGGCTGGAACGCCACCTACACCTGGGCCAACCCGGCGCTGATCACGCTGGAGCGGCAGATGACCAACCCCATCTTCGGCGAGACGCCGGTGGAGATGGGTGTCAACGACCGCAACGTCCAGCAGGTGCTGCAACGCCTGGCCGCCGACCCGGCCTATGCACCACGCTTTGCCGCTGCCTTCCCGCAGGACCCGGCCGGCCAGCCCACCTGGGACCACATCGTCAAGGCGGTGTCCTCCTTCGAGCGTGCGTTGATCACGACGAACAGCAAGTACGACCAGGTGCGCCAGGGCCGGGCCCGCTACACGGCCTCGGAAGCCCGGGGCTACGCCCTGTTCAAGTCGGCCGATTGCATCCAGTGCCACCAGGAGCCCAACTTCGGCGGGCAGTTCCTGAGCGTGGCCACCGTCAAACCCGATGTTTCCTTCCACAACAAGGGGCTCTACAACCTGGACGGCAAGGGCGCCTACCCGGCCGAGAGCCCCGGCGTGATCGAGATCACCGGCAAGGCCAGCGACATGGGCATGTACCGGGCACCGACGCTGCGCAACATCGAGCTGACCGCGCCCTACATGCACGACGGCTCGGTGGCCACGCTGGGCGAGGTGATCGACCTGTACGCCGCCGGCGGCCGGGGCGCCGGCAAGGACAGCCCGCTCAAGAGCCCGCTGCTGCGCCCGCGCCACTTCAGCGCCCAGGACCGCGCCGACCTGATCGCCTTCCTGAAGACGCTGACGGACCACCAGTTCATCCGCGACCCGCGCTACAGCGACCCCTTCCCCGCCGCGCCCAAGAAGTCATGACCCTGCGTCCCCACCCCCTGGCCCTGGCGGCCGCCTGCGCCCTGGCCCACGGCCCCTTGCGAGCCCAGACCGCGCCGGAGGCACCGCGGCCCCCGGTGCAGACGGTCACCATCGCCGCCCCGGCCCCGCTGGGCGAGCAGGACCATCTGCCCCAGGCCCAGGCGGTGGACGCCGCCACGCTGGCCCGCCGCAAGCTGGGCAGCAGCGACGCCGCCGCCCTGCTGGACGGCCAACCCGGCGTGAGCCTGAACGGCGCCGGCGGGGTGTCGGCCCTGCCGGCGGTGCACGGCCTGGCCGATGACCGGCTGCGGGTGCAGGTGGACGGCATGGACCTGATGGCCGCCTGCCCCAACCACATGAACTCGCCGCTGTCCTACATCGACGCCTCGGCGGTGGGGCAGGTGAAGGTCTACGCCGGCATCACGCCGGTCAGCGTGGGCGGCGACAGCCTGGGCGGCACGGTGCAGGTGGAATCGGCGGCGCCGCTGTTCGCGGTAGAACCCGGCAGCTGGGTGCACCAGGGCGAGGTGGGCGGCGCCTACCGCAGCAACGGCCAGGCCTGGAGCGCCGACACCAGCCTCACCCTGGCCACCGACGCGCTGAGCCTGCGCTACAGCGGCGCCAGCACCCGTTCGGACAACTATCGCGCGGCCTGGGCCTTCAAGGACCCGGCCAGCAACACCGGCGCCGGCAGCAGCCTGCCGGCCGACGAGGTGGGCTCCTCGGCCTACCGGGCGCACAACCAGGCCCTGAGCCTGGCGCTGCGGCAGGACAACCATCTGCTGCAGCTGAGCGCGGCCTATCAGGACATCCCCTTCGAGGGCTACCCCAATCAGCGGATGGACATGACGTCCAACCGCAGCACCCAGCTCAACGCCCGCTACCGCGGCCAGTACGACTGGGGCGAGCTGCTGGCCCAGGCCTACAGCCAGCGCACCGACCACCGCATGGACATGGGCCCCGACCGCGACCACTACGGCACCGGCATGCCCATGGACACGGCCGGCCGCACGCTGGGGGCCTCGGTGCAGGCCAGCCTGATGACCTCGCCCGACGAACTCATTCGCCTGGGCGCGGAGTACCAGCGCTACCGCCTGAACGACTGGTGGCCCCCCGTGGGCGGCACCATGGGCCCCAACACCTTCTGGAACCTGAACCTGGGCCAGCGCGACAAGGTGGATGTCTACGCCGAGCAGGAGCAGCGCTGGAGCCCGCAGTGGAGCCACCAGATCGGCCTGCGCCTGAGCAGGGTGCACACCGCCGCCGGTGCGGTACAGGGCTACAACGACGCGCTGTCTTCGCTGTGGGGTGCGGACGCCGCCGCCTTCAACGCCGCCGACCGCGACCGCAGCGACCTGAACGCCGACCTCACCGCCCTGGCCCGCTACCGGCCCGACGGCCAGACGCTGTATGAGTTCGGCTACGCCCGCAAGTCGCGCGCGCCCAATCTGTACCAGCGCTACGCCTGGTGCACCCAGGGCATGGCCGCGCTGATGAACAACTTCGTGGGCGACGGCAACGGCTACATCGGCAATCCGGACCTCAAGCCCGAGGTGGCGCACACATTGAGCCTGAGCGGCCAGTGGCAGGCGGCCACCGCCACCGACAGCGTGCCTGTCGACCCCGCTTGGTCGCTGCGCGCCAACGCCTACCTCACCCGCATCGAACATTACATCGACGCCCAGCGCTGCGGCTTCGGCCAGTGCGGCAGCGACAACCTGAGCGCCACCGACAGCTTCGTGCTGCTGCAGTACGCCAACCAGCGTGCGCAACTGCAGGGCCTGGACCTGTCCGGTCAGGCCCGGCTGTGGGACGACGGCGCCTGGGGGCGCTGGGGCATCAACGGCGTGCTGAACTGGGTACACGGCCGCAACCTGCAGACGCACGACGGGCTCTACAACCTGATGCCGCTGAACCTGCGCCTGGGTCTGAGCCACGCCCTGGGCGGCTGGCAGCAGACGCTCGAGTGGCAGGTGGTGCGGGCCAAGACCGATGTCTCGGCCGTGCGCAACGAGATCCGCACCCCCGCCTATGCCCTGCTGAACTGGCGCGCCAGCTGGCAGCTGGACGACAGCGCGCGGCTGGACCTGGGCGTGGACAACCTGCTCGACCGCCGCTACAGCCAGCCCACCGGCGGCGCCTACCTGGGCCAGGGCTCGTCCATGGCCATCACCGGCATCCCCTGGGGCGTGGCCGTGCCGGGCAAGGCCCGCTCCTGGCTGGTCGGCGCCCGCGTCGCCTTCTGAACGACGACCCTTCGCACAAGGACCGCTCATGTTCCGCATTCCCCGCACCGTCCCGGCCCTGCTGCTGGCCGCGGGCCTGACCGCCTGCGGCGGTGGCCTGTCCGGCGCCGATCTGGCCGAAGCCCAGACCGTTACCTTCGACGCTGCGCCCACCCTCACCCTGGGCGGCACGGCCCAGGTCGGCGCCACGGCCAGCTCGGGCCTGGTGGTCAGCTTCAGCAGCCTCAGCAGCACGGTCTGCAGCGTCAGCAGCACCGGGCTGGTGACTGCCCTGGCCCTGGGCGACTGCGTGGTGGCCGCCGACCAGGCTGGCGATGCCACTCACCGCTCCGCCGCCCAGGTCACCCAGACCCTGGCGGTACAGGTGAACACACCGCTGGCCCAGACCTTGGCCTTTGACAAGGGCAGCTCGGCCCAGACGCTGCGGGTGGGCCGCAGCGCCAGCGTGGTGGCCACGGCCAGCTCGGGCCTGGCGGTGGCCTACCGCAGCCTCACCCCCAGCCTGTGCAGCGTGGGCGCCAGCGATGGTACGGTGCAGGCCCTGGCGGTGGGCGACTGCGTGATCGCCGCCGACCAGGCCGGCGATGACCGCTACGCCGCGGCGCCCGAAGCCACCTGGGCCATCACCGTGCTGGCGGCCGATGCCCTGACCGTGCCGGGCCAGCCCAGCGGGGTCAGCGCCACGCTGGGCAGCAGCGCGCAAAGCGTGCTGGTGTCGGTGGGCGGTGTGGACGACGGCGGCAGCGCCATCACCGGCTACACCATCACCACGGTGCCTGCCGGCATCACAGCCACGGTCAGCAACCTGCCGGCCACGGTGGCCTGCGGTGGGTCCTGCTCAGGCCACGCCTTCAGCGTCAGCGCCACCAACGCCCAAGGCACGGGCGCCAGCGCCAGCGCCGTGCACGTGATCAGCGACTACAGCGTGGTGCTGACCTTCTACGAGCCGCAGACCCAGCCCAACAACAGCATCTTCACCGGCAGCTTCACGCTGGATTCGACCACCCGCAGCGTCTCGAGCCTGAGCGGCAGCCTGACCGAGTCGATGACCGACACGCCGATGCGCACCGTGGCCTTGAGCCACCCGCTGGCCTCGCTGAGCGACAGCACCGGCACCGGCCTGCTGGTGGGCAGCTTCGCGCTGGCCACCACCGACACCTTCGTGGTGGCCAACGGCAACCAGGGCTGGCTGCCGGGCCCAGCCAGCGACGCGCTCTATGCGGGCTACCCCAGCGCCACCAACCCGGCCTCTGGCGGCACCGGCAATGCCTACGCGCTGATCTTCGTGAACCCCGACGACCCCACGGCCACCCCCACCGCCGCCCAGCTACAGCAGACGGCCTATGCCGACTGCACCGCGCTGGGCATGATGGGCGCCATCTGCATGACCGGCACCACGGTGGCGGCCCACGGCAGCGTGGGCAGCATGGGCGGCTACCCTGTGTCGCAGCTGATCACGCGGCGCTGAGGCAGCGCTGCGCTCAGGCCATCTGGCTGATGGTGCGCCGAAAGCGCGCCAGCGACAGGCCGAACAGCACGCTGCCGATCACGGCCAGCGCCAGGAACTGCACCCACACCACCTCCAGTCCCGCGCCGCGGTAGAGGATGGCCTGGCTCAGCTCGGTGAAGTGGGTGGTGGGCGCAGCCAGCATCAGGTCCTGCACGAAGACGGGCATGCTCTCGCGCGGGGTGGTGCCGCCCGAGAGCATCTGCAGCGGGATCAGCGTCAGGATCAGCAGCAGGCCGAACTGCGGCATGCTGCGCGCCACGGTGGCCAGGAAGATGCCCATCGAGGTGGTGGCGAACAGGTGCAGCAGGGTGCCGACGAAGAACAGCACCAGCGAGCCCTCGATCGGCACCTTCAACGCCCCCTGGATCACCAGGTTGAGCGACAGCGTGGACGCCACGACCACCACCAGCGCCATCGACCACACCTTGGACAGCATGATCTCGGTCGGCGTCACCGGCATCACCAGCAGGTGCTCCACCGTGCCGTGCTCACGCTCGCGGATCAGCGCCGCGCCGGTCAGAATGATGGACAGCATGGTGACGTTGTTCACCACCTGCATCAGCGCGCCGAACCAGCTGCCTTCCAGCGCGGGGTTGAAGCGCATGCGCAGCGCCAGCTCCACCGGCAGCCCGCCGCCGCCGCGGGCGCGCTGCACGAACTCGTTGACCTCGTCCTGCACGATCTGCTGCACCGCGCCGTTGCCGGTGAAGGCCTGGCTCATGCGGGTGGCGTCGATGTTGAGCTGCACGGCCGGCGCGCGGCCGGCCAGCACGTCACGCTGGAAGTTGGGCGGAATGTCCAGCACGAAGGTGTAGATGCCGGCGTCCATGCCCGGGTCCACCTGGTCACGGCTGATCAGGGCGGGCGGGCGGAAGTGCGGCGGGTAGAAGGCCGAGACGATCTGCTGGGACAGCGCGGACTGGTCCTCGTCCAGGATGGCGATCGGCGCCTGGTGCAGGGTCTCCGGCACCGCGGTGGCCGCCACGTAGACCGACACCGTGAAGGTGTAGACGATCAGCACCAGCATCGTCGGGTCGCGCCACAGGCTCCACAGCTCCTTGACGCCCAGACGGTAGACATTGGCCAGGTGGCGCCACCAGGCGGGCCAGTGCGAAGCGGGTGCGTTCGGGGCGGCCATCTCAGCGCTCCTGTTTCTTCAGCAGCGCGATGGCGCTGCCGAGGATGACCGGGAAGCTCAGCAGCAGCGGCCAGATCGCGCCCTGCAGGTCGCCCAGCGACAGGCCCTTGCTGAACACGCCGCGGCTGATGGTGAACATGTAGGTGGCCGGGTAGAGCGTGCCGATCAGGTGGCCGGCCCCTTCCAGCGAACTGACCGGGTTGAGCAGGCCCGAGAACTGCACCGCCGGCAGCAAGGTGCCGATCATCGTGAAGAACATCGCGGCGATCTGGCTGCGGGTGACGGTGGAAGCCAGCAGGCCCAGCGCGGTGGAGCTCAGGCAGAACAGGGTCGCGGCCAGCGCCAGCGTGGCGAAGCTGCCGGTGATGGGCACGCCGAACACGGTGACGGCCAGCAGGCTCATCAGCGCGAAGTTCAGCAACGCCAGGGCCACGTAGGGCATCTGCTTGCCCAGCATGAACTCGGTGCGGGTGACCGGCGTGACGTAGAGGTTCAGGATGGAGCCCAGCTCCTTCTCGCGCACCACCGCCAGCGCGGTCAGCATGGCCGGCAGCATCAGCAGCAGCAAGGGCATCACCGCCGGCACCATGGCCGGCAGGCTGCGCACGTCGGGGTTGTAGCGGTAGCGTGTCTCGACCGAAGCCGCCCCCGCCAGCGTCTGGCCGGTGCGGGCCCGAATGCGCTCCACCAGCCAGAGCTGGTGCATGGCCTGCACATAGCCCTGGATGGTCTCGGCCCGCTGCGGCATCGCGCCGTCGACCCAGGCGCCCACCTGCACCGTCTGGCCGCGCAGCACGCTGCGCTCGAAACCGGGCGGGATCTCGATCACCAGCGACAGCTCGCCGCTGCGCATGCGCCGGTCCAGTTCGCGGTAGTCCTGCACGGGCGCCCGTTCGGTGAAATAGCGCGAGCCACTGAGCTCCAGCGCGTAGCTCTGGCTGAGCGGGCTGTCGTCGCGGTCCAGCACCGCGTAGCGCAGGTCCTCCACGTCCAGGCTGATGCCGAAGCCGATCACGAACATCAGCAGCACCGAGCCGCCCAGGGCCATGGCCGCGCGCACCGGGTCGCGCCGCAGCTCCAGCGATTCGCGCCACATGTAGCTGACCATGCGGCCCAGGCTGGCCCGCCAACGCTGGGCCAGCGATAGCCGCCCGGCGACCGGGGCCGGTGCTTGCCAGGCCGGCTCGGCGGCCTCGTCCTGCGCCGCATCGGCCTCGCCCGCGGTGCTGTCACGCAGGTAGCCGATGAAGGCCTCCTCCAGCGTGGCCGCGCGGCGCTTGGCGATCAGCGCCGCCGGCGTGTCGCTGTCCAGCACCCGGCCGGCATGCATCATGGACATGCGGTCGCAGCGTTCGGCCTCGTTCATGAAGTGGGTCGAGATGAAGATCGTGACCTTGTCGCGCCGCGACAGCTCCACCATCAGGCGCCAGAAGGCGTCACGCGCCACCGGGTCCACGCCGGAAGTGGGCTCGTCCAGGATCAGCAGGTCCGGCTTGTGCACCACCGCCACCGCGAGCGACAGGCGCTGGCGCAAGCCCAGCGGCAACTTCTCGGGCAGGGTGTCGCGCACCTCGGCCAGGTCGAAACGGGCGATCATTTCCTCCACCCGGGCCGGCACCTCGGCCGCCGGCACATGGAACAGCTGGGCGTGCAGCACCAGGTTCTGCACCACGGTCAGCTCGCCATAGAGCGAGAAGGCCTGCGACATGTAGCCCACCCGGCGGCGGGTGTCCATGCGGCTGGCGTCCACCGGTTGGCCGAACAACAGGGCCTCACCCTCGCTGGCCGGCAGCAGGCCGGTCAGCATCTTCATCGTGGTGGACTTGCCGCAGCCATTGGAGCCCAGGAAGCCGAAGATCTCGCCGCGCCGGATGCGAAAGCTCACATGGTCCACCGCGACGAAGTCGCCGAAGCGCATCGTCAGGTCGCGTGCCTCGATGGCGATGTCCTCCTGGCCATCGTCCAGCGGCGGGATCTCCACCGGTCGGTAGTCCCGCCGTTTGTCCTCGGGCAGCAGGCGGATGAAAGCCTGCTCCAGCGCGTTGGAGCCGGTCTGGGCCAGCAGCTCGGCCGGGCTGCCGGTGGCCAGCACCCGGCCATCGTCCAGCGCCACCAGCCAGTCGAAGCGCTGGGCTTCGTCCATGTAGGCGGTGGCCACCAGCACGCTCATGCCCGGACGCTGCTGGCGGATGCGGCCGATCAGCTCCCAGAACTGGGCCCGGGCCAGCGGGTCCACGCCGGTGGTGGGCTCGTCCAGGATCAGCAGGTCGGGGTCGTGGATCAGCGCGCAGCACAGGCCCAGCTTCTGCTTCATGCCGCCCGAGAGCTTGCCGGCCGGCCGGTCCAGGAAGGGGTAGAGGCCGGTGCTGCGGGTCAGCGCATCGATGCGCCGGCGCCGCTCGGCCGCGTCATGGCCGAACAGCTTGGCGAAGAACTGCAGGTTCTCCTCCACCGACAGCGTGGGGTAGAGGTTGCGCCCCAGGCCCTGCGGCATGTAGGCAATGCGCGGGCAGACGGCGTTGCGGTGCGCCGCGCTGGCCATGTCGCCGCCCAACGCCTGCACCTGGCCCTGCTGGATCGCCCGCGCACCGGCCACCAGCGCCAGCAGGCTGGACTTGCCCACGCCGTCGGGCCCGATCAGGCCGACCATCACGCCCGCCGGCAGGTCCAGCGTCACGTCGTCCAACGCCACGCTGCGGCCGTACACCTGCCGCACGCCCTGCAGCCGGGCCACCGGAACGCCCGGGGCGGGACTCATGGGTGCGTCGCCTCAACCACGTTCTTGGCCAGCGCCGCCGGCCAGGGCTGCTGCGGATCCAGCCGCACCCAGGCCACGCCGGGCAGGCCGGTCTTGACCTGCTGCAGGTGGCGGCGCAGCAGCTCGGGGTCGATGCGGGCCTTGACCTTGAACATCAACTTCTGCCGCTCGGTGGCGGTCTCCACCGTCTTGGGCGTGAACTGGGCGATGCTGGCCACGAAGGACACCTTGGCCGGGATCACGTACTGCGACGCGGCGTCCAGCACCAGCCGCACCTCGCTGCCCAGGGCCACCCGCCCAGCCACCGCCTCGGGCAGGAAGAAGGTCATGGTCACGTCGGTCAGGTCGACCAGGTTCAGCACCTTGCCGCCCGCGCCCACCACCTCGCCCGGCTGGGCGATGCGGTACTGCACCCGGCCGTCGCGGGGCGACTTCAGGATGCTGTCGGCCAGATCCACGTCGATGCGGTCCACGCTGGCCTGGGCCGCCGAGGCGCTGGCCTGGGCCGCGGTGACCTGGGCCTTGGCCGCCGTGACGGCCGCCTGGGCCGAGCGCACCTGGGCCTGGGTGGCCACCAGCGCCGCCTGGGCGCCGCGCATGCGGGCTCGGTCGTCGTCCAGTTCCTGGCCGGAGGAGGCCCCGTCGTGCGACAGCTCCTCCGAGCGCGCCAGCTTGCGGCGGGCCGCGTCCAGCTCGGCCTCGCGCTGGGCGACCTGGGCCACCACGGCCTGCACGTCGCTGTCGCGCAGCGCCACCTGGGCCTGGGCCGAGGCCACCGACTGCACGGCCTGCTGCACCCGGGCCTCGGCCTCGTCGCGCTGGGCCTGCAGGCTCTGGATCTGCATGCTGGCCAGCGGCTGGCCAGCCTTCACGAAGTCGCCTTCGTTGACCAGGATGTCCTCGACCCGGCCGCCCAGCTTGGCGGCCACGTCGATCTCGGTGCCCTCCAACCGGCCGTTGCCGCTGACAAAGCCGGGGCCCGGGCCGGTGTCGTGCAGCCGGGACCAGGCAAAGTAGCCCGCCCCCGCCAGGGCGGCCACGGCGAGCAGGGGAAGGAACTTGGCGAGCTTGGGGTTCATGGCTGCGGCGAGGGAGAGGATTCGGAGGAAGCGGCAAGCTGGGTGCCGCCGCCCAGGGCGGTGTAGAGCGCCACCCGCGCGCTCAGCAGGGCCCGGCGCGCCTGCACCAGGCTTTGCTCGGCGCTGAGGCGGTCGCGCTCGGCGTCCAGCACCTCCAGGTAGCGCACCGCCCCGGCGTCGTAGCGCAGCTGGGCCAGCCGCGCGCGTTCGTTCTGCACGGCCAGCATGCGGGTCAGCGTCTGCACCTGGTCGCTCAGGCCACGCTGGGCCGCCAGGGCGTCCGCCACGTCGCGGAAGGCACCCTGCACCGCCTGGTCGTAGGCCACCAGCGCCTGCTGCTGCCGCACCTCGGCCAGGGCCAGTGCGCTGTCCCGTCGGCCACCGTCGAACAGCGGCAGGCTCAGCCCGGGGCCGAAGGACCAGTCGCCACTGCCGGACTTGAACAGCCCGTCGAGCTGACTGCTGGCCGTGGCGTAGGACCCGGTCAGCGCAATGCGCGGGAAGTAGGCGGCGCGGGCGGCGCCGATGTTGGCATTGGCCGCCCGCAGGCCATGTTCGGCGGCCAGGA
>JAYSCA010000004.1:0-22906 GCA_041915165.1 Ideonella sp. | reverse complement strand
TCATTTGAATGATCAATGATGAAGCAATAAATATCAAATTTGAAAATAGGCTGCCGCCCGGTATGGTGCGCCCCATGAACTCCCGCCTGTCCGCCACCACCGCACCGAACCTTCTCGCCCCCGCCTCCCCCTGGGCGTTGGCCGGGGCGGGCGCGCTGTTCAGCTTTCTGTGGGCCTCGGCCTTCATCGCCGGCAAGATCGGCCTGGCGGTCTGTGGGCCGCTGACCCTGCTGTCGCTGCGCTTTCTGGCGGTGGGCGGCGGGCTGGCGCTGGGCCTGTGGGCCACCGGGCGCGGCGGCCGGGTGTCCGGTCAGGCGGTGCTGGCCGGGTTGCTCTGCAACGCGGTCTACCTGGGGCTGGCCTACACCGGCATGACCCGGGTGCCGGCCGCGCTGACGGCCATCATCGTCTGCACCACACCCCTGCTGGTGGTGGCGCTCGGCGTGCTGCAGGGCCGCGAGCGGCTGGGGCGCCGGGCCGGGCTCGGCCTGGGGCTGTCCTTCGGGGCGGTGCTGCTGATCATGGGCCAGCGCCTGCATCTGCAGGGCCTGGCGCCCTGGGCGCTGGGGCTGATCGTGGCGGGGACGCTGGCGCTGGCCGTGGGCACGCGGCTGAACCAGGGTGTGGCCGGTCGCGAGGACCCGTGGCGGGTGGCCTGCGGTCAGTTGCTGGCCAGTGGCCTGGCGCTGCTGCCGCTGGCCTGGGCCACCGAGGGCCTGCAGGTGCAGTGGGGCTGGGCCTTCTGGGGCAGCCTGCTCTACCAGGCGGGGCCGGTGTCGCTGGGCACCACGCTGACCTTGCTCTGGCTGGTGCGCCAGGGTGGGGCCAGCCGGGCCAGCAGCTTCCACCTGCTCAGCCCGTTCTTCAGCATCGCGCTGGCGGTGGGGCTGCTGGGCGAGCGCCTCTACCCGCTGGACCTGCTGGGGCTGCTGCCCCTGGTGCTGGGCATGGCGCTGGTGTTGCGCCGTCCGGCTCAGGCCACGTGCTGAAGCAGGCGCACATGCATGGGCCGCAGGAAGTCGGCCCCGTCCGGCCCCAGGTGCGGCAGGAAGGCGGCGCGCACCGCCGTCACCCGGGCGTCGTCCAGGTAGTGGTGGGCGAAGGTGGGCCGCATCATGCGGGTCTCGAAGGCCTCGAAGTTCTCGAAGTGCACGGGCATGTCGAAGCGGCGCTCCGCCACCTGCACCCAGGTGCCGGTGGTCAGGGCCTCGTCCACCGCATGCTGCGCAGCGGTTCGCACCGGCCCTTCGTCGTTGTAGAGCCGCACGATGCGGTTGAGCGGCCCGGCATAGACCGGCTCGGAGACATAGAGGTAGCCGCCGGGCTTGAGCACCCGGGCGATCTCGCCCAGCGCGGTGCCCATCTCGGGCACCGGCACATGGTGCAGCGACTTGAGCATCAGCGCCAGGTCAAAGCAGTCGTCCGGCAAGGGAATGGCCTGGGCACCGGCGGCCAGGAACTGCAGGCCCGGCAGCGGCGCGGCGGCCAGGTTCTTCTCGTGCTGGATGGTGTCGACCTCCAGTCCGGTCACCTGGCTGCTGGGGTGGCGGGCCAGCAGGTCACGGGCCAGGCGGGCGGCGCCGCAGCCCAGCTCGATGATGTTCAGGTTGGCCAGCGGCAACAGGTTGGCCAGCAGTTCCAGCTCATGGGGGATCAGCCGGTCGGAGCGTTCCTGGGCGGCAAAGGCAGGGGAGGGTGTGGGCATGGGCTCAGCCGCGTGGGCGGTCTTCCTGGGCAAGGGTGTGAAGGCGGTCGAGCAGCTTGCGCTGCAACTGGGTCAGCTGGGCCAGCTCCCGCGGGCTGAAGCTGTCGGTCATGGCCTGCAGATCGGCGCTGACCAGGGGCAGGGCCTGGGCCAGCAGGGCCTCGCCCGCGGGCGTCAGCGCCAGGTCCATCTTGCGGCGGTCGGTGGTGCAGACCCGGCGTTGCAGCCAGCCGCGTGCGACCAATTGATCCGCCAGACGGGTCAGGTTGGCGGCTTTCTCACCCACCACAGCCTTCAGTTCGGTGGGGCTGAGATGACCGTTGGGCGCCGCGGAAAGCGCCAACAAGATCTGGTACTCCGGGTGATTCAGGCCCAGAGCAGCCAGCTGGCCATTGCTGTGGTCCTGGAGGCTCTTGGCGAGCAGCCGCGCGCCGCGCACCATGTCGGCCGCTTCACTGGGGTAGCTGGGGTGGCGGCTGCGCACCCGGTCCAGCGAGGGGTCGGCGTGGGGCATTCGGTCGGTGGGGCCGGGGGACATGGCGGGTGGCGGGGACGACAAGGAGACCGAGGGCGATGAGCCGCGATGGTACGTGGTTCCGCGGCCTTCACGGGGGGGCGCGCACCGCGGTGCGCCGGTGGACGTGCCGGAGGCTGCCTTCAGGGATTTTGAATGCCCGCTTCAACACAGGCCAGCCTTGGGACGGCTGGTGCCCTCTAGACTTGGGACATACCCGCATCGTTTCACCTGCCGCGGTGCCCCTGAGAGACCGCGACTTCCCCCCTCTGACAGGAGCTTCTCATGAGCAAGATCGTCATCGTCTATCACAGCGGCTACGGCCACACCAAGAAGGTGGCGGAAGCCATCGCCGCCGGCAGCGCCGCCGAACTGCTGGCCATCGATGCCGAGGGCAATCTGCCTGAAGGTGGCTGGGACACGCTGGCCGCCGCCGACGCCATCGTCTTCGGTGCGCCGACCTACATGGGCAGCCCGAGCTGGCAGTTCAAGAAGTTTGCCGATGCCACTTCGAAGGCCTGGTTCACCCAAGCCTGGAAGGACAAGGTCTTCGGTGGCTTCACCAACAGCGCCAGTTTCAACGGCGACAAGCAGGTGTCGCTGATCGCGCTGCAGACCCTGGCATCGCAGCACGGTGGCATCTGGGTCAGCCTGGGTCTGCTGCCGGCCAACTCCAAGGCGGCCACCCGTGCCGACGTGAACAACCTGGGCGGCTCGGTGGGCCTGTTGGTGCAGTCGCCGTCGGATGCCGGCGTCGACGAGATCCCCTCGGGCGACCTGGCCACGGCCAAGCTCTATGGCGAGCGCATCGCCACCATCACCGCCAAGCTGCGCGGCTGATCGTTCCAGTCTGCTCCGGCGGCGGTCCTCAGTGGGCCGGGCCGGAGGACAGCGACCCGCTGGCCGGGAGGCCGGCGGGCGCGGCCGTGTTGGCGCCGGGCGCCGTACCGCCCGCCGTGTCCACGGTGAAGCCGACCACGAAGTAGCGGGTGTCGCCGAAGCAGGAACCGGGCAGCCCCACTTTTTCCTCGTACTGCAGGTCGATGCGCTGGCCCATGGCCTTGCGCAGTCCCTCGGCCACCTGCGCGTCGTGCACGGTGAAGTAGAACTTCTCGGACATCGTGCCGGGCATGGACACCATCGCCAGCTCACCTTCCCAGGTCTTGCAGATCCAGCCCTTGCGGGAGAACTTCTGCAGCCAGCCGGCCCGGTCGCCAGTCGAATAGCTCCAGTGCCAGAAGAACGTGAGGGACAGGGCGGTCAGGGCCACCAGGGCCAGCACCGCGATTGCGAGGGTTTTCTTCATGGGGCCCGGGCCGTCAGGCCAGAGGAATGCGTCGGCCGGATTGTCGATGGTTTGGGGCCCCGTTCCTTGACGGCTCGGTGACAGGACTCCCAAAAAACATCGCCCCAGACACTCCGTGTGGCACGAAGCCCTGGGGCGACTTGCGGGTCATCTCCGGCCCGAGGGCCGGGAGCCCCTGACTCTCAGTTGGCGCGCAGCGTGAAGGCGCGCTCCAGGATCAGTTCCTGGGCCTTGGGACGGGTCTTGGTCACCGGGTCCAGGTAGGTCCGGGCGGTGATCTTCATGTTGGTGCCGAAGGGCACACCGACCGGGTTCGTGCTGGTGGGCTGGGGAATGGTCAGGCAGACCGGCTCCCCCGTGCAGTCGTAGCTGATGGTCATCGCATAGAGCTGGCTGTAGAGGGCGTAGCGCGGATCGCTCGGGTCCGTGATGCCGGCCATCTTCAGGGCAGAGCCGTCCAGTGCGGTGTTGTTGATCGCGACGACGCCGGTGTTGTTGGCCAGGTTCACCACCGAATCGCTGGTGTAGGTGGCCTTGCCGGTCTTCACGTGGTTCACGCCAACGACCAGGATCTTGTCCGCCAGCTTGGCGGGTGTGTACTGGTAGGCGTCCTGCAGGTAGATGGCGTCGGGGTTGTCGCCATTGCAGACCACGCCCTGGTCTGCGCAGTAGTAGTTGTTGGTCTGCTGCAGCGTCTTGGTGACGTTGTTTTCGGTGATCGTGTAAGCCGTGGCGTACTTGGCCTTGAGCTCGTTGACCAGCTGGTTGCGGGCCTGCTGCAGAGAGGCTGACTCGGCCACGCCTTCACCCGGCACCTTGTAGGCGGGGGTCGGCAGCGGGTTGGACTTGCGCGACGCCAGCGGGGAGATTTTCAGCGTGTTGATGGGCGTGGCGGCCAGGTAGTTCGAAAAAGCCGTCTTGTCCTTGGGGTAGGCGGCTCGCATGAACAGCGAGTAGGTGTCGGCACCCGAGCTCGTGCCCATGTTCAGCGGCACCGCATTGATCGGCAGGGCCAGCAGGTTGATGCCGGTGGCCGGATAGCCCAGGGCGGTCAGCTGGTTCACCACATCCGAATAGGTGCGGCTGTCGGCGGTCATCACGAACACGGCCAATTGGTTGAATGGCGCGCCGCCGGGCGTGGCCGAACCGGCCGTCATGATGTCCAGCTGGTTGACAGAGTCGTTCAGGGACTCGAACAGCACCACGTTGCCGGACTGCGTCGGGTCGGAGGGCAACGGCGAGTAGTAGCGGGTGTTGAGATAGCTGGTGATCCCCATGTAGGCCACTTCGGGAGGGGTCTGCATGATCAGCACCAGAGCGTCAGTCTTCCCCAGTTTGGTGGAGTTGACGTTGCCTTTGAAGACGGCTGTGCCGTAAGGGGAATCCGGGTTGGCACCGTAGCAGTTCTTCATGCCGGCGGCGAAGCAGGATTCCGGGGTGACAAAGGTCCACGGGAATTGCTTGACGCTGAACTTCGCGGAGATGCCGGTGGTGAACTGGCTGGTCAGGGTTTGGTAGTCGCTGGCCGACCACAGGCGGGCGGACGATGCGGCTTGTGTGGTCATGATGGCCGGCGAGGCCTGGGCGGACGCCATGCCAAGGGTGGTGATCAAGGCGGCCAATGCAAACTGGGACTTCATGGAGGCTCCTGGACAGGGGCGATCAAGGGAAAAACTGGCGCCAGCCCTGGGGCAAAGCTGGCGGCGCACGAACAAACAGCACCGGCGAACGGGCGCACGTGCAAGCCTCTAGTGGGCAGTAGAATCCCGCGGCTTGCCATCCTCCAACCTAGGGAACATCTGGCAACATTTGGATGCGGGTGCACTGAGACGTGCGATCGTGCGCGGTGCACCCGAGGTCCGTGTCCATGCCTGCGGCGCATTGGCCGCGTTCCAGGAACACACCGTCATGAACATGAAATACCTGCACACGATGGTGCGCGTCACCGAGGTCGAGCCCTCCCTGCATTTCTGGCGCGATGCGCTGGGGCTCGAAGTGGTCCGGCAGGACGACTATCCGCAGGGCCGGTTTTCGCTGATCTACCTGGCTGCGCCGGGCGACCATGCGGCCCAGATCGAGCTGACGCACAACTGGGATCCCGTGGTGCTGAGCGGCGGCCGCAATTTCGGCCATGTGGCCTATGAGGTCGCCGACATCTACGCCGCCTGCCAACGCCTGCAGGACCATGGCGTGACGATCCTGCGCCCACCCCGCGATGGCCGGATGGCCTTCGTGCGTTCGCCGGACCAGATCTCGGTCGAACTGCTGCAGGCCGGCAGCCCCTTGCCACCCGCCGAGCCCTGGGCCTCGATGCCCAACACCGGCAACTGGTGACCCGCGTCAGGGATTGAGCGGTTGCCTGGCGGGCGCGCGCCAGCCGGGTGGCAACTGGCGGACCGCGGCGCTGGCATCCACCTGCCGCAGCGGCACGCGGGGGTCTGCTGGAATGGCCTGGTGGGCCAGCAGGGCTTCATAGCGTAGCGCGCTGACCCGCAGGAACGAGGCAAAGTTGCCCGCCTCGCCGCGGGCTTGCATCAGCTCGTCGTAGAGCTTCTCGATCAGCTGCACCACGCCCAGGCCGTCGCGCTGGGCGATTTCTTCCAGCACCGACCAGAACAGGTTTTCCAGCCGGATGCTGGTGATCACCCCATGCAGCCGGACCGAGCGGGTGCGGTTGTCATAGCTGTGCGGGTCGGCACCGATGAAGATCTCGCACATGGCAGGCCTCGCGGAGGGAACGGTCCGTGGACTCTAGGACAGCGCGCGAGGCTTGACCATCGGGCCCGGCCTCAGGCGTCGATGCGCGTGCCCAGCACGGCCAGGAACTGGGCGATCCAGGCGGGATGGGCCGGCCAGGCCGGTGCCGTCACCAGTTGACCGTCGGTGATGGCCGCGTCGACCGCGATACCGCAGTACTCCGCCCCGGCCAGTTCCACCTCGACCTGGCAGGCCGGGTAGGCCGAGACGCGGCGGCCCTTCAGCAGACCGGTGGCGGCCAGCAACTGGGCGCCGTGGCAGACGGCGGCGACTGGTTTGTCGGCGGCCAGGAAATGGCGGGTGATCTCGACCACGCGGGCGTTCATCCGCAGGTATTCCGGCGCCCGGCCGCCGGGGATCAGCAAGGCGTCATAGGCCTCCGGCTTGACGTCGGCGAAGCTGGCGTTCAGCGTGAAGCGATGGCCCGGCTTCTCGCTGTAGGTCTGGGCCCCGTCGAAGTCGTGCACGGCCGTGTGCACCCAGTCACCGGCCTTCTTGTCCGGGGCCACCGCGTGCACCGTGTGGCCCACGGCCTGCAGGGCCTGGAAGGGCACCATGGTTTCGTAGTCCTCGGCATAGTCGCCGCACAGCATGAGGATCTTCTTGGGCATGCTTGTCTCCTGGTGAGGAGGGCGCCATGAGGGCGTCCATGGAGCGCATTCTTGGCCTTGCCCAGCTCAGGAGGTAATAGCCGGCTGTGCAGGTACCGGGCGGCGAGGGTCAGCGCCCAAACAGACCTTTCAGTGACCGCACTGCGTCTCCCAGGCTGCGGGCCTTGTCGACGGTGTTGCTCACCTGATTGGCCTGGTCCTCTACGGTGGGCGGCGGCGGGGTGGGCGTGGGGCGCGCTGCGGCGGTGGGCCCTTGGGTGCCGGCGGCCATCGGCGCTGCGCTGCTTGTCGTGGACTGGATTTGCGCCACGATCTCCACCCGGCGGTTGCGGGCACGGCCCTCGTTGCTGCCGTTGTCGGCCACCGGCTGGTCGGCGCCCCGTCCCAGGGCGGTCAGGCGCTCGGGGGCGATCCCGTGGCGGTTGGTCAGGGCGCCCGTTACCGCCTGGGCCCGTGCGGCGGACAAGGCGAGGTTGCTGTCCTCCCGTCCCATGTTGTCGGTGTGGCCGATCACGTCGATCCGCAGGCCGGGGTTGTCCTGCAGTACCTTGGCCAGCTCGGCCAGGGTGGCGTCCGAGCTGGGCTTGAGCTGGCTCTTGCCGCTGTCGAATAGGAAACCGTAGATATCGGCCTTGCCGCTGGCCGCCAGCGCCTGGGCGATGGGGCTGGCGCCGGTGATGCCCATCTTGGCGTCGTCCAGCGAGCCCTTGTCGATGACGAACATCGTGACCAGGGTGTCGCTCTGGCTGCTGCCGTTCTTGTTCACGAGCAGAGACACCGAGGTGTTGCCCCGACGGGCAGCCAGGTACTGGTTGTCCAGTCCCCAAGGGCTGAGATGGAGGTCTCGGGCCATCAGCAGCTTGCGCAGATCATCCACACTTCCATCGATGCACGGGCGCTCGCAGACGAACAGTTCCTGAAAGCCGCTGCGTCGAAGGGAGCTTTGGTGGTTGCGGAACACCTGCAGCGCCGACACGGTGCCCGGGATCTTGTATTCGATGTAGGTAACCTGTCCCTCGGCGATCTCCGTCCTGTCGGCCGTGTAGTCGCCACTGCTCGGCCTGTGAGGGCGACTCAGAATCAAGCGAGCTTGCTCGTATTCCTTGAAGTCGTATCTCCCCATCTCCGCGCCCGGGTAGCGGGCCACGGCGGGGTGGTCCACCCCGGGTTCATAGGCCCGGGCCGGGGTGGCCAGCAGGCTGTTTAGGATGATCAGGCACGTGGACAGACGTGTAAGAAGCGAGGCGCGGGCCGTGCGCGGGGCCTGCAAGGTCTGCATGTTGAATTTCTCCCTGTGTAAAGCGCCTGGTGCGCTGTGCGGCGCAGCGTAGCGGCCAGAATTGCCCGTTGGCGGGCAACGCCCACGCAGTGGCAACGCGGTGTAACGGCTGCGGATGCACGGTGCTGGGCTGCACCTGCGACAATCGCATCCATGCTTGCCAAACGCATCATTCCCTGTCTGGACGTCACCGGCGGCCGGGTCGTCAAGGGCGTCAACTTCGTCGAACTGCGCGACGCCGGGGACCCGGTGGAGATCGCGGCCCGCTACAACGAGCAGGGTGCCGACGAACTGACCTTTCTGGACATCACCGCCACCAGCGACGGCCGGGATCTGATCCTGCACATCATCGAGGCGGTGGCCTCGCAGGTCTTCATCCCCCTGACCGTCGGCGGTGGGGTGCGCAGCGTCGAGGACGTGCGCCGCCTGCTCAATGCCGGGGCGGACAAGGTCAGCTTCAACTCGGCGGCCGTGGCCAATCCGCAGGTCATCCGCGACGCGTCGGACAAGTACGGCGCCCAGGCCATTGTGGTGGCCATTGACGCCAAGCAGCGCCACGGCGAAGACCTGGCCGCGCGCGGGCCGGGCTGGGACGTCTACACCCACGGCGGGCGCAAGAACGTCGGCCTGGATGCGGTGGCCTGGGCCCGCCAGATGGCCGAGTACGGCGCCGGCGAGATCCTGCTGACCAGCATGGACCGCGATGGCACCAAGATCGGCTTCGACCTGGAACTGACCCGGGCCGTGAGCGACGCCGTGCCGGTGCCGGTGATCGCCTCGGGCGGGGTGGGCGCGCTGGAACACCTGGTCGAAGGCATCCAGGTGGGTGGCGCCGACGCTGTGCTGGCGGCCAGCATCTTCCACTACGGCACCTTCACGGTGGCCCAGGCCAAGGCCAGGTTGGCGGCGGCGGGCGTGCCGGTGCGCCTGTGACGCCGACGCGGGCACCGCGCCGGCCGGCCGCGGGCGCGCGCCATGCCGTGCGCATCATCGGTGGCCAGTGGCGGCGCAGCCTGCTGCCGGTGGCGGACCGTCCGGGGCTGCGGCCTACGCCGGACCGGGTGCGCGAAACCCTGTTCAACTGGCTGGGGCAGGACCTGGCCGGCTGGCGGGTGATCGATGCCTTTGCCGGTTCTGGCGCCCTGGGCTTCGAGGCCGCCTCGCGTGGCGCGGCCGAGGTGTTGCTGCTGGAGCAGGACCCGGCCCTGGTGAGCTCGCTGAAGGACTCGCGCGAACGTCTGAAGGCGCAGACGCTGCAGGTGCAGCGGGCGGACGCCCTGGCGTGGCTGCGTGCGGCTGCGCCGGCGTCGCGGGAGCTGGTGCTGCTGGACCCGCCGTTCGCAGCCGGCCTGGCGGCGCCGGCGCTGGCCGCCGCCGCCCGGGTGGTGGTGCCGGGCGGCTTTGTCTATCTGGAAACGGGTGAGCCCTTGCCCCAGCCCTGGCCCGCCGGGCTGACGCTGTACCGTCAAGGCCAGGCCGGCGCGGTGCATTTCGCCCTGCTGCAGGCGGTTGCCGCCGATGCCCTCCACGAACCCAAGGAAGCGCCATGAGCGAACGTTCTGCCGTGACCGCCGTCTACCCTGGCACCTTCGACCCGATGACGCTGGGCCACCAGGATCTGGTGCGGCGGGCCGCCCACCTGTTCGACCATCTGATCGTCGCGGTGGCGGCGGGCCACCACAAGCGCACCATGTTCACGCTGGATGAACGCTTGGCCATCGCCCGTGAGCTGTGCCAACCCTACGCCAACGTCGAGGTGGTGGACTTTCGCGGCCTGCTGCGCGATTTCGTGCTGCAGCGGGGCGGCAAGGTGGTGGTGCGCGGCCTGCGGGCGGTGAGTGACTTCGAGTACGAGTTCCAGATGGCTGGCATGAACCGCCAGCTGATGCCCGAGGTCGAGACCCTGTTCCTGACCCCCAGCGACCAGTACCAGTTCGTCAGCGGGACCTTTGTGCGCGAGATTGCCAGTTTGGGCGGTGATGTCTCCAAGTTCGTGGCACCCTCGGTGCTGCAGCGCTTGAAGGACCGCGTGACCCAGCCGAAGGACGCTTGAGATGGCCTTGATGATCACGGACGAATGCATCAACTGCGACGTCTGCGAACCCGAATGCCCCAACCAGGCCATCTCGATGGGCGAGACGGTCTATGTGATCGACCCGATGCGCTGCACCGAATGCGTCGGTCACTTTGACGAGCCCCAGTGCGTGCAGGTCTGCCCGGTCGAGTGCATCCCGGTCAACCCAGCGTTTGTCGAGACGCGTGCGCAGCTGCAGCACAAGTACGAGCTGCTGCAGGCGCAGACCCAGGCGGCGGGGCAGCCGTCGGCAGTCCCCCCCACGGCGGGCTGAGTCCGTTCAGGGCGTCGTCCCTGCCGGGGCGCTGGCCGGCCGCGGTTGCTGGGCCGGATCGGGTTTCTTCTTGACGGGGGCGCTGGCGGCCGGCGTGGCGTAGGTGGGCAGCAAGGTGCCACAACGGGCCGCGGCCCGGCGCTGGCGGCGGGCTTCGGCCACGGTCACGGTGCCAGCCGTCCGCACGGACACGGCCGGGCAGCTCACGGTGGGCTGAGAGACAGTGGTCGCGGCCGAAGGCTGTGTGGTGCTCGCGCCCTTGCGCGCGTGCCGTGCCTGACGCACGGTGCTGGCTTGTCCGGCCTGCCGCTCCGAGGCCATGCCATCCACCCACTGCCGCTCGGCCGCGGCGCGCTGCTGGGCTGCCTGTACCTCGGCCGCGGAAGGGCCGGGCGGCAGGTTCACTTCTTGACCGCCGGGACAGGGGGTCTGCTGGTAGGTCTGACCACAGCGGTACACCGCCGCCTGACCGGGGCCGGTCCACCAGCACAGGAGGCTGAGCAGCAGTGCGGCGCGGCAGTGATGGCCTGAGCTGGACGGGCGGAAGTTCACGAAGAGGAGCTGCTGGGATCGTCGGTCCCGCTCCGGGGCAGCACCAACCCGGCAGGGCGGGGTGGCTTGGGACGCGGGGGCTTGGCGTGGATCTTCATCATCGCCTTGTCCATCGCCCCGTCAAGCATCCAGTCGAGGCACTGCAGCGATTCATCCACCGTGTGGTCGATGGACAGCCGTTCGGCAGCCGGTGGCTTGCGCAGCACATACGCCGCCACCTCGGCCTTCACGCCGGGATGGCCGATGCCCAGCCGCAGGCGCCAGAAGTTGGGCGAACCCAGCTGGGCCTGGATGTCCTTCAGGCCGTTGTGGCCGCCGTTGCCACCGCCCTGCTTGAGCTTCATCTGCCCTGGGGGCAGGTCCAGCTCGTCATGCACGACCAGGATCTCCTCCGGCGCGATCTTGAAGAAGCGCGCCAGCGGGGCGACCGCCTTGCCCGAGAGGTTCATGTAGGTCAGCGGCTGCAGCAGCCAGATCGGCCCGCTCGGCCGGTTCACCCGCGCCACCAGGCCGTGGTAGGCCTTGTCCGGCTGCAGGCTGGCGCCCAGCTGGCGCGCCGCCCGGTCCACCCATCCAAAACCGGCGTTGTGCCGGGTGTCCTCGTATTCCGGCCCGGGATTGCCCAGGCCCACGATCAATCGAATCATGGGGTCGAATTATCCGCGGCCTGTCCCTCCGCCACCGGGCGCAGGGCCTGGCGGGCGCCGGCCAGCAGCGCATCGCCGATCTGGTCCATCAGTCCGTGGCGGGAGGCACTGCCTTCGTCGCCGCTCAGCTTCCACTGGTGCCAGTACAGCGTCACATCCAGATAGACCTCGGGCAGCACCAGCTTCAGCGCCCCTTTGGCCAGCAAGGGCCGCACCAGCAGTTCGGGCAGCACCGACAGGCCCCAGCCCATCGTCGCGGCCCGGGCGCAGGCCTCGCTGCTGGGCACGAAGCGCTCCTTCAGTTGGGGGTCCCGCACGCCGAAGGCCTTGGCCGCCCACTGGGCCTGCATGTCGTCCTTGCGGTTGAAGGTGATGAAGGGCAGCTGGCTGAAGTTGTGGCGGTTCAGGCCTTCGGGCAGGTGGCGGGCGATGAACGAGGGACTGGCCGCGGCGACGTAGCGCATCGCACCCAGGGCCTGGCAGGCGCAGCCGCGCAAGGCCTGCGAGACGGTGCTGACGCAGCCCAGCACCTCACCCTGGCGCAGCCAGTCGTGGGTGAAGTCCTGGTCGTCGACGATCAGCTCCACCCCATAACCCTGTTCCAGGCCGCGCTGCACCAGCGAGTCCAGCGCGGGCAGCACCCAGGTCGCCAGGCTGTTCGGGTTGACGGCGATGGGCAGCCGTTCGTCGCGGTTGAGCGTGGCCCCCAGCTCGCGGGCGGCGTCGGCGCGCAGGGCCTGCATCTGCCGGGCGTAGCGCAGCAGCACCTTGCCGGGCTCGGTCAGCCGCAGCGGGCGGGCGCGCACCACCAGCACATGGCCGACATTGCTCTCCAGCGAGCGCAGGCGCTGCGAGACGGCCGACTGGGTGATGTGCAACAGCTGCGCGGCGCCGTCGAAGCTGCCGGCCTCGGCCAGGGCGGCCAGGCACTCCAGGCCGGCGGGGTCCAGGGCATTCATGCGGATTCTGGAAGGTGATGAAACATCATTGAGCCTAATACAGAGCCGAACCTCGGGGCGGGCGTTCAGGCGAAAAAAAACCCCGCCGAGGCGGGGTTCTCTTGGCAAGCGCCAGGGAGGCAGGAATTACTTCTTGCCCTTGCCCTTCTTCTTGTCGTCGGCCGGCGCGGCTTCCACCGGGGCGGCGACGATTTCTTCTTCCTTCATCTCGGCGACGGTCACGATCACCGGATCCTTCGAGCCGTGCTTGACGATCTTCACTCCGGCCGGCAGGGTGACGTCGGACAGGTGCAGGCTCTTGCCCTTCACCAGGCCGGACAGGTCCACGGCGATGAATTCGGGCAGCTGGACGGCCAGGCACTCGATTTCGACTTCGGTGGTCACATGGTCAACCAGGCACTTGTCGGTCTTGACGGCTTCGGAGTCGTCCTGGCCAGAGAAGTGCAGCGGCACCTTCTTGCGCAGGCGGGTGGTGTCATCCACGCGCTGGAAGTCGATGTGCAGGATCTGTTGCTTCCAGGGGTGGACCTGGAAGTCACGCAGCAGCACCTTCTCGGTCTTGCCGTTGAGTTCCATTTCCAGGATGGACGAGTGGAAGGCTTCCTTCTTCAGCGCGAAGAAGAGGGCGTTGTGATCCAGCTCGATCATGGCGGGTTCGCCCGCGCCAAACACGATGCCGGGCACCTTGCCGGTGTTGCGCAGGCGGCGGCTCGCTCCGGTCCCCTGCAGCTTGCGCTCGAAAGCGACGAATTGCATGACATTACTCCAGTGAGTCGGGGCGCTCCGCGACCAGAGTCGCCCCATTTGAAAAGGCCGCCCGGCGGGTGCCGCGGCGGCCAGCGAAACGGATCAGAAGTTGTTGTTCTGTTCCGAGAAGAGGGAGGTGACCGACTCACCGTCCGAGATGCGGCGGATCGTTTCGGCGAACAGGAAGGCCACCGACAGCTGGCGGATCTTCGAGCAGGCCTTGCCGGCTTCGCTCAGCGGGATGGTGTTGGTGATCACCACTTCGTCCAGGTGCGAGGCCTTGATGCGCTCGATGGCCGGGCCGGAGAACACCGCGTGCGTGCAGTAGGCGTAGACGTGCTTGGCGCCGCGTTCCTTCAGCACCTCGGCCGCCTTCACCAGCGTGCCGGCGGTGTCGATCATGTCGTCCATGATCACGCAGTTGCGGCCGTCGATCTCGCCGATCACGTGCATCACTTCGGACACGTTGGCGCGCGGACGGCGCTTGTCGATGATGGCCAGGTCGCAGCCCAGCTGCTTGGCCAGCGCACGGGCGCGCACCACGCCACCGACGTCGGGCGACACCACGACCAGGTCCTTGTAGGCCTTGGCCTTCAGGTCGGTCAGCAGCACCGGGCTGGCGTAGATGTTGTCGACGGGGATGTCGAAGAAGCCCTGGATCTGGTCGGCGTGCAGGTCCATGGTCAGCACGCGGCTGACGCCCACCGTTTCCAGCAGGTTGGCCACCACCTTGGCCGAGATGGGCACCCGGGTCGAGCGCGGACGGCGGTCCTGGCGGGCGTAGCCGAAGTAGGGGATCACGGCGGTGATGCGGCGGGCGCTGGCGCGCTTGAGGGCATCGACCATGATCAGCAGTTCCATCAGGTTCTCGTTCGTGGGCGCGCAGGTGGACTGCACGACGAACACGTCACGGGCACGGACGTTCTGCTGGATCTCGACGGTCACTTCGCCATCGGAGAAGCGGCCCACGGAGGCCTTGCCCAGATCGGTGCCCAGGTGGGTGACGATTTCCTGGGCGAGGGCGGGATTGGCGTTGCCGGTGAAGAGGGCGGTGTTGAACAGCACGGTGGGAGCTCCGGGGGTGGGCAGGCTGTACGGGTCGAAGACGAGCGGGTCTTGCGGTGCGCGGCCGCAGCACACGCCACAGCCCACAAAGAACGACTGCGCCCGTGGGCGCAGTCTGATTCTGATGGGTCACGCCACCGGGCGCGACAACAACGGTGAAATTTGGCAGGGGAGGAAGGACTCGAACCCTCGCATGTCGGAATCAAAATCCGATGCCTTGACCAACTTGGCGACTCCCCTACACAGGACATGGCCGAAGCCACACCCGAAAACTTGTTCAGTCTGTCCAGCCCACCAAGGGGTGTTCTGGCAAACTCCGGCACATTCGACCTACCCAGCCTTCGGGCCAGGGGCCTTCCAGCATGGTCGCCACAGGTGGGTTGCCTGCGCCGGTGTCACCCGCTGCGATGAGTCCTGCATCGGCAAACACCGCACTGCCAGAACCGGTCATTCGGCTGTTGCCGAACCGCTCTGCCAGCTGCCGTGCTGCCTGCTGCACATCCGGGCACAAGGCCTCGGCGGCAGCTTGCAGGTCGTTGCGGCCCCAAAACGTTGGCAGCTTCGGCTCGGCAAGGCTTGTGGCCTTCGGCGTTGACTGCTGCGTTTCGCGTTGCCACTGCAACTCAGCGAGTAAGCCCGCTACTGTAGCAGCGTTTGTATCGCGTGTCACGAGTTCGCTCGAAAAAATTTTCGGCGTGGGGATGGAGGCGGCCGGTTTGAGCACCGCCCACCAGTGCAGCGGCAGCTCGATCGGGGTCAGGATCTCGCCGATGCCCTCCACGAAGGCGGTGTGACCGCCGATGAAAAACGGCACGTCCGCCCCCAGCGTCGCGCCCAGGGCGAGCAGGCGCTCGCGCGGCCAGCGCAGGTCCCACAGCCGGTTCAGGCCCAGCAGCACGGTGGCGGCATCCGAGCTGCCGCCGCCCAGGCCGGCGCCCCAGGGCACCTGCTTGTCGATCGAGATGTCCACGCCCTGGGAGGTGCCGCTGGCCTGCTGCAGCGCGCGGGCGGCACGCAGGCACAGGTCGTCGGCCGGCAGGGCCGGGCCCAGGTCGTGGCGGTGGATCCGGCCATCGTCGCGCCGCTCCAGCTGCAGCGTGTCCTGCCAGTCGATCAGGCTGAAGATGGATTGCAGCAGGTGGTAGCCATCCGCCCGGCGGCCGATCACATGCAGGAACAGGTTCAGCTTGGCGGGGGCGGGCAGGTCGTAGAGCGCGTGCAGAGGCATGGCGGGCGGAATTCGGGCGGTTCAGCGGTCCAGGCGGGCCCGCAGGGTGACGGTGGGCGGCGCGTCGCGGCGGGCCAGCAGCTGGCCTGCCTCACCCAGGGCGTGGGTGTCCACCGTCCAGCCGAGCTGGCGGAAGCCGCCATCCATCGGTTCGTGGGCGGCGCCGGCCCAGGGCTGACCCTGCAACCAGGCCAGCAGGGCCGCCAGCGGGATCGCCTCGCCCAGGGTGTCCCGGGCCAGGGCCTCGAGGCTGGGGTACTGGCGGGGGCCGTCGCCGGTTTCCAGCGTCACCTGGTCGGCCGACCAGCGGGCATCGGCCACCACCGTGCCCAGGGGCGAGAGCAGGCGCAGGTGGCCCTGCCGGGCGTCGCCGCCGAGCTCGAAGGCGGCGCTGTGCGACTGGGCCGGCCGCTCGCCGTGGGCGGCCACCTGCACGGCCAGACGGCCGCTGTAGTCCACCGGGCCACTGGGCGCGAGGGCACAGCCGCCCAGGGCCAGCAGCAGGGCGCCGACGCCAGCGAACCAGCGCCGCCGGCGAGGCTGTTCAAAGGGGGGCATGGCCGGCTTCAGAGCTTCACATTCAGGCGCTTGAGCGTTTCGCGCAAGGCCTCGCTGTCGGGCTCGCGCTGCTGGGCCTCACGCCAGTACTTCAGGGCCTCGTCGTGGCGGCCCAGCGCCCAGAGCACCTCGCCCAGGTGGGTGGCCACCTCGGCGTGCGGCCGGGTGGCATAGGACTGGCGCAGCAGCTTGAGCGCGTCTTCCGGTTCCCCCTGGCGGAAGGCCACCCAGCCCAGGCTGTCGAGGATGAAGGGATCGTCCGGCGCCAGGCCCACGGCCTTCTGGATCAGTTGCCGGGCCTCGTCCAGCCGCTGGCCGCGCTCGGCCAGCGAGTAGCCCAGGGCGTTGTAGGCCTGGGCGTCGTTGGGCTTGAGACGGATCACCTCGCGCAGCAGCGACTCCATCTCGGGGTAGCGCTTGAGCTGTTCGGCCAGCATCGCCTGCTCGTAGATCAGACCGGCGTCGTCGGGGGCGGCCTGGACGGCGTCCTTCAGCAGCTCGTAGGCGGCCGGGCGGCGGCCCGCGTCGCGCAGCACCTGGGCCTGGCCGAGCAGGCGGGCCCGCGCATCGGGGTTGCCCTGTGCGGCGCCGGTCTTCACCAGCGCGAGGGCGGCGTCGACCTGGCCTTGGCGGGCCATCAGCGAGGCGCGGCGCACCAGCAGCGCCAGGTCGGTGCGCTCGGCCGGCACCTTGTCCAGCCAACGGACGGCCTCGCCCAGCTGCCCCAGCTGTTCGTGGGCGTCGGCCTGCACGATGCAGGCGTAGTCGTAGGCGCGTTGCTGGCGCTCCTCCGGCTCATCCGGGGTGCCGCCGTCCGTGTCGGCGGGCGCCTTCTGCAGCGCGAAATAGCGGTCCAGGGCGCGGATGCCGTCGCGCGGCTCCTGCAGCTCGGTCAGCAGCGCGCCCAGCGTGAGCCAGGCCTGGGCCATGTCCGGCTGCTGGGCCACCACCAGCCGCAGCTGGGCCACGGCCTCGGTGAGCCGTTGGCGTTGCTCCAGGGCCTGCACATAGGCCAGTCGCAGCGGCGCCAGCGCCTCGGGCCGGGCCAGGTAGTCGCGCACCACGTCCTCGGCTTCCGGCTTGCTGGCCATCAGGTCCATCGCCAGCAGCACCGGTCCGGCCGCCAAGGGCTCGTCCCGGTGGGCCTGCTGCAGAGAGGCCAGCGCCTTGTCGTTCTGGTTGGCGGCGGCGGCCAGTCGGCCCAGCGCGGTGCGGGCCGCCGTGCGGGTGGCCGCGGCGTTCAGATACGGGGTCAGCGCGGTCGTGCCGGCCGTCAGGGCCTGATCCTTGTCGCGCACCCCGGCCAGGAAGCGGGGCAGGCCGGCGATCACCGCGCTGCGTTCTGCCTCGGGCTGGCGCTCGATCAACTCGCCCAGCGGGCCGGGCAGCTCGTCCAACTTCTCGGTGGCGACCAGCAACTGCACCTGGGTGCGCAGCGCATCCAGCGACTGCGGCAGGCTCTTGCGCCAAGCCTTGGCGGCGGCCAGGGCTCGATCGCCCGAGCGGCCTTGAACGGCGATCTCGATGGCCCGCTGGAACACCGTGCCATCGCGGGAGCGGCGGGCCGCATCCAGCATCACGTCGAAGCCATCCGCCGGATGGCCGGTGGACACCGCCATCTCGCCCAGCAGCAGCTCGTAGAACATCGGAGCGTCCAGCCAGGAGTTGAGCACCGGGGGCGTCTCGGTGGCGGTGGCGCCGGCGCTGGCCGCTTCGGCAGGCACGGGGGCCGACGCCGCCGGCACGGCCGGACGGGTGGGCTGGGCCAGCGCGGAGACCGCCAGCCCACCCAGCGCGGCCGACAGCAGCCAGCCACACCCCAGGCCGGCACGGGCCAACCAACGGCCCTTTCTGTCCTTCGGCACGGCACCGGGCACGGAGGCAGGGGACAGGCGGTGGGTCACCGCGCGGGCAGGGCTTCGCTTCATCGTCACTCCAAAGGCCGGATGATTCTAGTGGTGGCCGTCCGGCCTCGCCGGCTGCCGATAATGGCCCCCATGCCGGAATTGCCCGAAGTCGAGGTCACCCGCCGCAGCATCCGCGGCCTGGCAGGCGCCCAGGTGCGCGCCCTGGAACTGGGCAAGCCCTTGCGCTGGCCGCTGGGCACCGACCCCGACCGGGTCGCGGGCTGCATCGCCGGCGAGTTCCAGCGGCGCGGCAAATACCTCTGGCTGCCGCTGAGCCATCCGGACGGTCGCCCGGCCGGCGGGCTGCTGTGGCACCTGGGCATGTCCGGCTCGCTGGCCTGGCTGCCGCAGGCCGGGCCGCCCGGCCGGCACGACCATGTGGACCTGCTGACCGACCGGGGCGTGCTGCGCCTGACCGACCCACGCCGCTTCGGCGCGGTGGTCTGGTCGCCGGCACTGGACCAGCCGCCGGCCGCACAGCTGCTGGCCGGCCTGGGGGCCGAGCCCTTTGACGAACGCTTCACCGCAGCCGATTTCCATCGCGCGCTGCAGGGGCGCCGGGTCGCCATCAAGCAGGCCCTGCTGGCCGGCGACATCGTGGTCGGCGCGGGCAACATCTACGCCAGCGACGCCTTGTTCGAGGCGGGCATCGACCCGCGCACGCCGTGTCAGCGCATCGGCCCGCAGCGCGCGGCGCGGCTGCTGGCGGCCGTGCGCCGGGTGCTGGGCGAGGCCATCGCGGCCGGGGGCTCGACGCTGCGCGACTTCCGCGATGCCCATGGCAGCGTCGGCCAGTACCAGGGCCAGGCGCGGGTCTATGGCCGGGCCGGGGAGACCTGTCCGCGCTGCGGCGGGACGATCCAGCGCATCGTCCAGGGGCAGCGGGCCACCTATTTCTGCCCCGGCTGCCAGCACCGCTGAAGCCGGGAACTGGCGGCCGAATCCGCTTTCATTCGCTTGCGTTTGGGGCGGTGTTTCGCGCTAGCATCACTGGCGTGAGTACCTTCGAATCCTCCTGTGCGGACCCGCTGGCCTTGCAGCCGGCGCTGGAACCCCAGCTCGACGCGCTGGCCGATTGGCGGCTGGCGCTGGAGCGCGATCTGGCGCAGCTGGAGGATTTCCTCTCCCAGAGCGACCTGCTCTCGCCGTCGGCCGCGGCCGCCAGCGAGGCCGTGCGCCACCGCCTGACCACCGACAAACTGGTGGTCGCCTTCGTGGCGGAGTTCTCGCGCGGCAAGAGCGAGCTGATCAACGCGATCTTCTTCGCCGATGCCGGCCGCCGCATCCTGCCGGCCACGCCGGGGCGCACCACCATGTGCCCGGTCGAGCTGTCCTGGGACCCGGCCGAACTGCCCACGCTGGATCTGCTGCCGATCGACACTCGCCTGCAGGCCCGCACGCTGGCCGAGTGGACCGTGCAACGCGACCGCTGGTACCGCCTGCCGCTGGATCCGGCCGATCCGGAAGGGCTGGCCCAGTCGCTGCAGCAGGTCACGCAGACCCGCGTCGTCAGCCGCGAGGACGCCCAGGCCCTGGGGCTGTGGTCGGACGCCCATCCGGCCGACAACCCGCCCACGCTGGACGATGGCCGAGTCGAGATCCCGGCCTGGCGCCATGCCATCATCAACTACCCCCACCCCTTGCTGCAGCGCGGCCTGGTGGTGGTGGACACGCCGGGGCTCAACGCCATCGGCACCGAACCCGAGCTGACGCTGGGCCTGCTGCCCAGCGCGCATGCCGCGCTGTTCGTGCTGGGCGCCGACACCGGCGTCACCCGCTCCGACCTGGACATCTGGAACGACCACCTGGGCGGCCAGGGGCTGTCCTGCTTCGTCGTGCTGAACAAGGTCGACACCCTGGCCGACCCGTTGGCCTCGTTGGAGGAGCAGCAGGCCGCGGTCGAGCGTCAGTGCGTGGTCACGGCCCAGACCCTGGGCATCCCACGCGAGCGGGTGTTCCCGCTGTCGGCTCGCCAGGCCCTGGCGGCCCGGCTGCAGGGTGATCTGACCGCGCTGCAGGCCAGCGGCCTGCCTGAACTGGAAGCCGCGCTGAACCAGCAGTTGCTGCCGCAGCGGCAGCGGGTGCTGGCCAAGGCGGTGATCGGCGGCGTGCAGTCCATGCTGGAACACGCCATCCGCCGGCTGCGCGACCAGCGCCGCCAGAACGCCGAGCAGATGCTGGAACTGCGCGGCCTGCGTGGCAAGAGCGCCGGCCGCGTGGCCCAGATGCTGGAGCGGGTTCACGCTGACACCGCTGAATTCGAGCGCTGCACCGCGCGGCTGACTGCCCTGCGGGCGGTGCACGCCCGGCTGCAGCACAAGATCCTGAAGGCGTTGGAAGCCGACCGCATCCGCGAAGGCATGGTCGAGCTCGATGCCGCGATCGGCAGCGGCTGGCCCGCGCTGCGCGGGCGGGGCGCCTTCGCCAAGCTGTGCGCCGGTCTGCAGGCCCAGCTGGACACGGCGGCCTCCCTCAATGCCGAGGCCGGCCAGATGCTGCAAGCCTTGTTCGGCCAGCTCAACGCCGAGTTCGGCTTCTCGCTGAACTTCGTGCCGGTGCCGGACCTGACGCCGTTCAAGAACGAACTGGCGCTGATCGAGCGCAGCTACGGCCGCTACTTCGGTCTGTCGAGCGCGCTGCGCATGAATTCCACCGTCTCCAGCGACCAGTTCCGGCGCATGCTGGTGTCCAAGCTGCGGGTGGTCTTCGAGAGCGCCAGCGCCGAGATCGAAAGCTGGAACCAGGCCGCCTCCGGCCAGATTGACAGCCAGTTCCGGGACCGCCGGCGCGGCTTCCGTCGCCGCCGTGAATCGCTGGAGCGCATCCAGCATGCCACTGGTGAACTGGAAGCCCGGTTGTCCGAGGTCGAGACCCAGGACGCCAAGCTGCTGGAGCTGTCCGATCAGGCCCAGGCCATGGCCGCCAAGCTGCGGCGGCGGGCCGAGGTGGGGCCCGATTACCAGGATGCCTCGCTGAGCGAGCTGGGTGCCCTGGACATCGACCTCAGCGAGGGTGAATTCGTCCACAGCGGGCAGGCCAGCTGGCAGCCCGGTGCGGCGGCGTGAGCCGCGACAGCGAAGCCGGTCTTGCAGCCCTCCTGATCGACTGGCAGCGGCAGCACGGCCGCCACAGCCTGCCCTGGCAGCAGACCCGGGACCCGTACCGCGTCTGGCTGTCGGAGATCATGCTGCAGCAGACCCAGGTCACGACCGTGCTGGGCTACTACGCGCGCTTTCTGGCGCGCTTTCCCGATGTGGCCGCCTTGGCGGCGGCGCCGCTGGACGAAGTGCTGGCGCTGTGGGCCGGGCTGGGCTACTACAGCCGGGCGCGCAATCTGCACCGCTGCGCCCAGGCCGTGGTGCGTGATTTCGGCGGTCAGTTCCCGCCCAGCGCGGCGCAGTTGGCCACCTTGCCGGGCATCGGCCGGTCGACGGCCGCGGCCGTGGCCGCCTTCTGCTTTGGTGAGCGGGTGGCGATCCTGGACGGCAACGTCAAGCGGGTGCTGACCCGGGTGCTGGGCTTTGGCGAGGACCTGGCGCAAACGGCGGTCGAGCGCCGCCTTTGGGCCGTGGCCGAGGACCAGCTGCCACCGGCCGGCACGGGCGTCGAGGCCTACACCCAGGGCCTGATGGACCTGGGCGCCACGGTGTGCACGCCGCGCCAGCCCAGTTGCCTGCTGTGCCCCTGGCAGGCGCGTTGCGTGGCCCGCCAGCAGGGCCAGCCGGAGGCCTATCCCGTCAAGACACGCAAGCTCAAACGCGGCCAGCGCGCTCATGCGCTGCTGTGGCTGAGCTGTGGCGACGCGGTGTTCCTGGTGCAGCGACCGGCCACCGGCGTCTGGGCCGGGCTCTGGACCTTGCCCGAGTTCGACGACGTGGCCGGCCTGCAGGCCTGGCTGGCGACCGGCCCGGGGGAGGGCGAGGTGCTGCCCCGCTTCACCCATGTGCTGACCCACCTGGACCTGCTGCTGACCCCGGTGCGGGTGCGCCTGCCGGCCGGCTCGGTGCTGGCCCAGGGGCCGCAGCTGCGCTGGCCCGAGGGGCGCTGGGTGGCGCGCGCTGAACTGGCCGCCTACGGCCTGCCCGCCCCGGTGCGCAAGCTGCTAGCCGCCGCGGCCGACTGAGGCGGCTCGCTCAGAGCAGCTGCTTGTCCCGCAGGAAGCGGTCCACCAGCGCCATGCGGGCGCCGGGGTCGCTCAGCTCCATCAGCTTCTGCCGCGCGGCCAGGGGGATCGGCAGCAGCTCGCACCAGCGGTTGGCCACCCAGGCGGTGTCGCCCGGATGGTGGGTGCCCACCTCGCCCTGGTGCTGCAGGGCCAGGCCCGCCAGGGCCCGTTCCAGCGCCTGGGCCGCCGGGCGGTAGGCCGGGGCCAGCGGCAGTGCGGGGTCGTCGGGCAGTTGCTCGGCGGAGCCGGCCACCCACAGGCCATTGGCCTGCTCGGTCAGGCGGTGCCAGCGAAAGCGCGCGCCGCCCAGGCACACGGCCTTGAGCACGCCTGGCTGGTCGGAATCCGCGCTCAGCAGGCGGGCCAGCACTCCGACCGGTTCAAAGCGCACCGTCTGGCCGGCCTGGCGCACCTCGCCACCCTGGTTCAGACAGACCACGCCAAAGGGCTGGTTCTGCACCAGGCAGCGGCTCATCAGGTCCAGGTAGCGCGCCTCGAAGATGCGCAGCGACAGCCGGCCGCCGGGAAACAGCACGGACTGGAGGGGAAACAGAGGCA
>JAYSCA010000003.1:0-23410 GCA_041915165.1 Ideonella sp. | reverse complement strand
CCTTGAGCAGGTCCACCGCGTACTTGAAGTACTCGACGTGGCCACCCTGGTAGGAGCTGATGGCGATGCCCTGGGCGTCTTCCTGCAGCGCGGCGGTGACGATCTCCTCCACCGAGCGGTTGTGGCCCAGGTGGATCACCTCGGCGCCCATGCCCTGCAGGATGCGCCGCATGATGTTGATGGACGCGTCATGGCCATCGAACAGCGACGCCGCGGTGACGAAGCGCACCTTGTGCTGCGGGCGGTAATTGGCCAGGGCCTTGAACTCTGCGGTCAGGTCGGTCATGGTCTTGTGTCTCCTGGTGGGCGACTTTAGGCAGCCCCGGGGGCGGGCACCATGACCTCACCCTCCAGCGCGCTGGCGTTTTTGGACACTCCGGGCTGGCCTCTTCGAGGGGCACGGCGATAATTCCGGCCAAATGACGGCCCCCGGCAGCGCAGACGACAGTTCCCCCATCGAGAAAGACACGGTCTCGATGTATTTCGTCCGCGCCGCCGTGGCGAAGCTGGGCCCAGCGGCCCGAGGCCGGGCCCTGGCGACGGCGGGCATCCCGGCCGAGTGGCTGGGCATGACCCATGTGCGGGTGCCGGCCGCGGCGTTTTCCTGCCTGTGGCTGGCCGTCGGGCGCGAGCTGGACGACGAGTTCTTCGGGCTGGACCGTCGCACCATGAAGGTGGGCAGCTATGCCCTGCTGTGCCAGGCGGTCATCAGCTGCACGACGATGGAGCGGGCGCTCAAGCGCATCCTGCGCGGGTTCGTGGTCTTTCTGGACCAGGTGTCGGGCGAGCTGCGTGTGCAGGGGGACCGGGCCGAACTGCGGGTGCACAACCGCATCCAGGCGCCCGACGACCGCCGCTTTGCCGACGAGACCTTTCTGGTGCTGACCCACGGCCTGCTGTGCTGGCTGATCGGGCGGCGCCTGGTGCTGCGCCGGGTGGATTTCTCCCACCCTCGGCCCGATCACGCGGATGAATACACCCGCATGTTCTGCGAGCACCTGGCCTTCGACCAGGCCGTGACCGCGATCCATTTCGATGCCGAGCTGCTGAAGGCGCCGATCGTGCAGAACGCCGACAGCCTGAAGGCCTTCCTGGCCACGGCGCCGCAGTCGGTCTTTCTGCGCTTCAAGAACGACGACAGCTGGACGGCGCGTTTGCGCCGTCGCCTGCGCCAGGCCTCCACCCAGGCCGGCGAGACCCACTGGCCGCTGCTGGAGGAACTGGCGGTCGAGATGGGCACCAACCCGACCACGCTGCGGCGTCGGTTGGAAGCCGAGGGCACCAGCTACCAACAGCTGAAGGACCGCCTGCGCAGCGACCTGGCCATCGACCGGCTGGTCAGCAGCCAGGCCAGCATCGACGAACTGGCGCTGGAGCTGGGCTTTCACGACGCCAGCGCCTTCCACCGCGCCTTCCGCCGCTGGACCGGCCTGCCGCCGGGCGCCTACCGGCGGCGCGAGCAGGCCGAACTGGAACGGGAGGGGCGATGAACCCGCCGCTGATCGAAGTCCACCACCTGTCGGTCAGCCAGCCCGCCGGGCCCCAACGGCCGGCCACCCCCGTGCTGCGGGACATTTGCTTTGAGGTCGAGCGTGGCGGCGTGCTGACCCTGGTCGGGCCCTCCGGCTCCGGCAAGTCCACCCTGCTGCGCTGTCTGAATCGGCTCTCGGAACCCAGCAGCGGCACCATCCGCCTGGGCGGCGAGGACATCTGCCGCCTGGACCCCCGCCAGCTGCGCCGCCGCGCCGCCATGGTGATGCAGACGCCGGTGCTGTTCGAAGGGACGGTGCGCGACAACCTGCGCCTGCGCCCCGCCGGCATGGCCTGTGACCTGGGCGAGCCGCGCCTGGCCGCGGCGCTGGACGAGGTGGGCCTGGCCACCACGCTGCTGGACCGCGATGCGGCCGAACTGTCCGGTGGCGAGAAGCAGCGCGTCACCATCGCTCGCGCCCTGCTGGGCGACCCGGAGGTGCTGCTGCTGGACGAACCCACCTCGGCGCTGGACCCTCCCAACGCGGCCCGTGTGGTGGAAGTGATCACCAACTTGCGCGCGCACCGGGGCCTGACGGTGGTGGCTGTGACCCACCAGCCCGAGTTCGTGCGGGCCCTGGGCGGTTGGGTGCTGTACCTGGTGCAGGGCCGGGTGCGGGCCTATGTGCCGGTGAGCGTGTTGGATGCGGCCGACGCCCAGGCCGACGAGGGGCTGCGCGCCTTCCTGGCCGGCGTCGTGCCCTGCGAGGAGGCACCGTCATGAGCGGCGGGGTGATCGAGCTGTCGCTCTGGCAGCTGGGGCTGGCCCTGCTGTTCGTCGCGGTGCTGGTGGCCCTGTCACTGCGCCAGGCCCTGGGGCTGGAGCGCGACCTGATCGTCGGCGCGGTGCGCACCGTGGCCCAGCTCTACGGCGTGGGCTTTGTGCTGGCGGCGGTGTTTGCGGCCGCGCATTGGTATGCGGTGGCGCTGATCCTGGTCGGCATGACCGCCGTGGCCACGCGCGCGGCCGTTGGCCGCCTCAAAACCCCGCTGCCGCGGGCCCACGGCATCGCCGCGGTGGCGCTCACGCTGTCCACCGTGCTGACGCTGGGTTATGTGATCGGCGTCGTGGTGCAGGTGCAGCCCTGGTATTCGCCGCAGTACGTCATCCCGCTGGCGGGGATGATCCTGGGCAATGCGATGAGCAGCGTGGCCCTGGCGGGCGACCGGCTGCAGAGCGACCTGCGTCTGCGGGCCGGCGAGGTCGAGACCCGGCTGGTGCTGGGCTTCTCTGGCGCGCAGGCGGTGCAGCCGTTGGTGCGCGCCGCGCTGCGGGCGGCCCTGACGCCGACCCTCAACGGCATGATGACCGTGGGCCTGGTGCAGTTGCCCGGCATGATGACCGGCCAGATCCTGGCCGGCACCTCGCCGCTGGTGGCCGTGCGCTACCAGATCATGGTGGTGCTGATGCTGGCGGTGGCCACGGCCATCGGCGCCTGGATCTTCCTGCGCTTGGCGGTGGGCCAGTACCTCACGCCGGCGCAGCAGCTGCGGCGCGAGCTGCTGTGAGGCCCACGGCTCTTTCGGCCGGGCCAGCCGTGCATGCGACGAAGGGGCTCAGGCCGTGTCGCCCTCGGGGGGCAGCGCGGGTTGCAGGGCCTGCACCAGGGCCATGAGCCGCTGTTGCAGCGCTTGCGCGGTGTCGGCCCAGAGCGGCGGCGCAGTGGGGGCGTCGCGACCCAGGGCTTGTTCGAAGGACTGGATGTCCCGCGCCAGTGCCTCGGCGCCGATGGCGGCGCATGCTCCGCGCAGCGAGTGGGCGGTGGTGCGCCACTGCGTCACGGCGTCGGTTCCTGGGGCGGGGGCAAAGCCCTTGGCCGGGTCCCGGTAGGTGCGCACAAAGACCCGCAGCAGACGTCCCAATCGGGCTTCGTCCCCCCCCCATGTGGTGCAGGGCGGCGTTCAAAGACAGTTCGGCCACGTTGGCCAGACGCTGTTTCAGCGGCGGCGCTGCGGGCGGTGTTGCGGTCTCGGCGGGCGCCACCCCCGAGGCGGCGGATCCGTCCGCGGTCAGAGGGGGTAGCCACTGCAGCAGCTTGGCGTACAGCCGGGCCGGGTTGACGGGCTTGCCGATGTGGTCGTTCATGCCCGCGGCCAGGCAGGCGGCGCGATCGTCGTCGAAGGCGTTGGCCGTCATGGCGAGGATGGGCAGGGCTTGTCCGAGCTGGGCGCGGATCTCCCGCGTGGCCGTGAGACCGTCCATGTCGGGCATCTGCATGTCCATCAACACCAGGGCCGGCGGGCGGGTCAGCGCGGCCTGCACGGCCTGTCGACCGTCGGCCGCCACCTCGACGTTCAGGCCCACCGCCTGCAGCAGTTCGCGGGCGACTTCCTGGTTGATGGGGTTGTCTTCGGCCAGCAGGATGCGCCGGCCACCGTGGCGCAGCCGGAGTTCCTGTTCCAGGTGAGCGCCATTGGTCAGGGGCAGGGTGGGCGCAGCTGGCTGCGTGGAGGGGTGGAAGAGGGTGGCCAGGGCGTCCGCCAGGTCCGACGGCGTGATGGGCTTGACCAGCATCCGGGCAAAGCCGGCGGCCTCGGCCTGCTGGCGCAGGCCCTCCTCGTTGAAGGCGGTCACCAGAAGGGCGGGCGGTGTGCGTTCGCCCAGCGCGGCGCGCATGGCCCGCAGGGCGGCCAAGCCGTCCAGCGAGGGCATCTGCCAGTCCAGCACCAGCAGGTCGAAGGCGCGTCCCGCGGCGGCCTCGTCCTGCACCCGACGCAGGGCGGCTTGCGGGTCGTCCAGCGCCTGGACCTGCAGGCCCAGCACGGTCAGGGTGTCCGACAGCGCGTGCAGCGATACCGGCAGGTCGTCGACCACCAGGGCTCGGCGGGTCCGGACCTCGGCCAGCAAGCTGTCGGCTGGCGCGTCCACGGTGGCCGGGCAACGCTCCACCCAGGCGGTGAACCAGAAGCAGCTGCCCTCCCCGGGGCGGCTGCTCAGACCCGCTTCGCCGCCCATCAGGCCGGCGATCTTCCGGGTCAGTGCCAGCCCCAGGCCGGTGCCGCCGTAGCGTCGGGTGGTCGAGGCGTCTGCCTGCTCGAAGGCCTGGAACAGCGCGCCCTGCTGCTCCGGCGCGATGCCCACGCCCGAATCGCTGACCTCGAACTTCAGCTGCAGGCGGGCGCCGTCCTCGGCCAGCAGGCGGCCGGCCAGGCGCACCCAGCCCTGTTCGGTGAACTTGACGGCATTGGACAGCAGGTTGATGAGCGCCTGCGCCAGGCGCTGGGGGTCGCCGCGCATGTGGCTGGGCAGGTGGTCGGTGTCCAGCACCAGTTCCAGGCCCTTGGCCCGCGCCTGTTCGCTGACCATGGCCAGGGCGTCGGACATCAGCCCGTCGCGCGCGAACTCGATGTGCTCGATCGGCATCTTCCCGGCCTCGATCTTGGAGAGGTCGAGGATGTCGTTGATCACCTGCAGCAGGTGCTGGGCGGCCTGGTCCACCTTGCGCAGGCGGTCGCACTGGACCCCTTCGGGCAGGTCGCGCGCCATCAGGTGGGTGAGGCCGATGATGGCGTTCATGGGGGTGCGGATCTCGTGGCTCATGTTGGCCAGGAAGGCGCTCTTGGCCCGGTTGGCCACCTCGGCGGCCTCCTTGGCCACGGCCAGCGCTTCGGTGCGCTCCGCCACCAAGTCTTCCAGCCGGTCCCGGTGCAGGCGCAGCTGCTCGGTGGCCTGGTGGCGTTCCACCTCGGCGCGGGCCACGCGGATGCCCAGCGCCAGGTCGTGCGAGGCCTCGACCAGCACCTCGATCACGCCGGCATCGAAGAAATCCGCTTCGGCCGCGCCAATGGTCAGCACGCCCATCACCCGACCGTCGAGGACCACGGGCAGGGTGATGCTGGCGTGGCAGCCACGCGCCAGCGCGTTCTGGGCCCAGAACGCGTCGTCCCGGGCGCCTGGGGCGGTCCAGACCTGCCGTTGGCCTTCGCGGAGCGCGCGACCCACGGGGCCACGGCCCTCGTCGGCGTGGTCCCAGCCGACCTGCAGGCCATCTGCGGTCTCGGTGCTGCAGCTGGCCATCGGGCGGAGCTGGCCGTCGGCCTCGGCGTAACCAATCCAGGCCAGGCGGAAGCCGCCAGCGTCGACGATGGCCCGGCACATCTGGTCCAGCAGCGCGGCCTCGTCGTGCCAGCCCAGCAGGGTGCGGTTGCCGGCCGACAGCACGCGCAGGGCCCGGTTGGCATAGTCCAGCCGGGTCTCCCGGTCGGCGATGGCGGCGGCCGACTGATCCAGCGCCGCGGCCAGGCCCCCCACCTCGTCGGGGCCGTGGGGCAGGCCGCTGCGGGCCTCGCGCTCGCCTGCACGCAGGCGCTCGGCCATGTCCGACAGCGCTCGCAAGGGCGCCAGGAACCAGCGGTCCAGCGCGCCTTGAACGAGCAGCAGGGTGCCGGCGAGCACCACGGCCAGGGTGAGCAGGGCGGCCAGGGATTGGCGGCGCACCGGTCCTTCGATGGCGTCCCGTGAGCTGCTCAGCAGCACCTGGTACTGGTTGCCGGTGTTGGTGCGCAGAAAGGGCACATGGGCAATCAGGCGCGGCTTGCCCAGCCGGTTGGTCACGGCCAGCGTGCCGGGTTCCCGGGCCGCCAGCGAGCGGCGGATCTCGGCACTCTGCACCGTGCTGCCGGCCCAGTGCTCGGCGTCCGGGTAGCGGGCGATGAACACGCCCTTGTCGTCCAGCAGGGACACGTTCAGGTCGTCCTGATGGGTTGCGGCCAGGGTGCGCCCCAGCCAGTTCAGGTTCAGGCCCAGGTAGTACACCGCCAGCACCTCACCCGTGCGGCTTCTCAAGGCCTTGCTCAGCGTGATGGTGGGCCGCCCCAGCGTGCGGCTGATGGTCATGTCGCCGATCACCAGCCCCGGCTGCTTCAGCGCCCCCTGAAACCAGCCGCGGTCGGCGAAGTTGATGGCCCGTGTGGAGGGAACGGCCGCGCAGGCCTTGTCGCCGTTGGGCAGGGCCAGGCCAATCTGGTCGTAGTCAGGCTCCAGTTTGAGCAGATGGGCCAGCAGCGCCTGGCAGGGGGCCCGCGGTGCGTGGGGGGCCAGGGTCGGGTTGGCCAGCAGGCTGTCCAGCAGGGCGTCGGCCCGGCCCACCAGCGTGTCGCCACGGGTGGCGATCAGCCGTGCCTGTACCATCAGATCGGCTTCGGCCGATTGCAGGCGCTGCCGCTGGTCCAGCCACAGATGCCAGCCCAACAAGGCGCCCCCCAACAGGAACACCCCCAACAGCAGCAGAAAGATCCGGGTTCGCAGGCGAAGTCGATGCATGGCGTGAAGCGCTCGCGGGGTTCGGATGCGGTCCACCCAAGAATGTGCGATCCGTTCTTCCGTGGCAAGGGACTGCACAGGGTGCACCTCCTTCCACGGAATCATGTGAGGTGTTTCCCGCGGAGGCGGCTGCGGTGTGGTGTCATGTCAACGGCTGGGCCGGGGCCGCTTAACATCCTGGTCACCTCTCTTTGGATGGGTGAGCCCCCATGAGTGCCCAGCGCATTGCCCTTTGCTTCCTGGCGTTCGGTGTCCTCTGGATCCTCGGGTCGGACCACCTGCTGGCGCTCGTGACCACCGACGTGGCGACCCTGTCGGCCCTGCAGTCGGTCAAGGGGCTGCTCTTCGTGGGCCTGAGCGCGCTGCTGATCGGGGGGCTGGCGCGTCTGGCGGAACGCCGCCAGCAGCGGCTGCAGGCGGAAACCGACCGCGAACGGGAGCGCCTGGCGCGCATCCTGGAGGTTACCCCCGCGGTGCTCTACAGCCTCCGCTCCAGCCCCACCCACCCCGGCCAGTGGCAGGTGGATTTCGTGAGCCAGAACGTCGAGGGGCTGAGCGGGTATCCCGTCAGCACCTGGGTTGGCCAGCACGATTTCTGGCGGCAGCGGGTGCACCCCGAGGACATGGCCCGGGTGCTGGCGGCTCAGACCGAACTGGCGGACCGCGACGCGCTGCACCACGAGTACCGCATCCTGCATGCGGACGGCAGCATCCGCTGGGTGGATGACCGGTTGCGGATGCTGCGTGACGAGGCGGGCAGGCCGCTGATGCTCACCGGGGCCTGGCTGGACATCACCGACCGCAAGGCGGCCGAGCAGGCCATCCGGGCTTCCGAGCGTCGCTTCCACCAGCTCTTCGAGATCAATCCGCTGCCGATGTACGTCCATGACCTGGACAGCCTCCGGTTCCTGGATGTCAATGCCGCTGCGGTGGCCAAGTACGGCTATTCGCGGGAGGAGTTCCTGGCCATGTCGCTCCAGGACATCTGGCCGGTCGAGGACCTGGCACGCCTGCGTCCGTCCCCGCACCACGAGCGTCGGCCGGGGGGGGGATGGTCACTCGGGTGAATGGCAGCATGTGCGCAAGGACGGCACCCGCTTCTGGGTGGAGGTCACCGGTCACACCTTGCTTCGCGACGGACACCCGGCCCGTCTGGTGCTGGTGCAGGACATCACCGACCGCCGACAGGCCGAAGAGCGTTCCCGCCTGATCAGCCATGTGTTCGAGTCCACCGAGGAAGGCATCTTCATCACCGATGCGCGAAACCGGTTCATTTCGGTCAACCGCGCCTTTTCGCGCATCACGGGCTACAGCCCGCAGGAGCTGTTGGGCAAGACGCCCGCCTTGCTGAAGTCCGGCCGTCAGAACCGGGCCTTCTACGCCGAACTGTGGAAGCAGCTCCACACCGAAGGACGCTGGGAGGGCGAGATCTGGAACCGCAACAAGGCCGGCGACGTCTATCCCGAGTGGCTGGCGATCAATGCCATCAAGGACGCGCAGGGGCAGGTCCAGCAGTACCTGGGCATCTTCACCGAAACCTCCAGCCGCAAGTCGGCCGAGGAACGCATCCTGCGGCTGGCCACGCACGACAGCCTCACCGACCTGCCCACCCGGGCGCTGCTGGCGGATCGCGCCCAGGTGGTGCTGACCACGGCACGTCACCAGCACACGCCCGTGGTGGTGATGCACCTGAACCTGGACCACTTCAGCGCCATCAACGAGTCCCTGGGGCATGAGGCTGGCGATCAGGTGCTGCGTGAAGTGGCCTCGCGTCTGACCCAGTGCCTGCGGCCCGAAGACACCTTGTGCCGCTTGGGCGGGGACGATTTCATCCTGCTGTTGCCAGGCACTGCCGTGGCCGATGTGGCCCAGATCAGCATCCGGCTGATGGACGCGGTGGCACGCCCCTTCGCGGTAGGGGGCCAGGACCTGCGCTTGAGTGCCAGCATCGGCGCGGCCGAGTTTCCCGAGAACGGTCAGGACCTGACGGGGTTGAGCCGCGCCGCGGAGCTGGCCGTCCATCAGGCCAAGCGCGAGGGGCGCAACACCGTGCGGGTGGCCTCACGGCGTCTGCAGGAGCAGGTGCAGGATGCGCTGGCCCTGGCACGGGATCTGCGCTGGTGCGTCGAGCGCCAGGAACTGGTCTTGCACTACCAGGCGCAGATGGACGTCCGCAGTGGCGGCGTCGTGGGGCTGGAGGCCCTGGTGCGCTGGCGCCACCCGCAGCGCGGCCTGGTGCCGCCGGCGACCTTCATCCCCATCGCCGAAGAGGCCGGTCTGATCCAGGAGATCGGCGCCTGGGTGCTCAACGAAGCGCTGCGCCAGACGGCGCTCTGGCGGGTGCAAGGGCTGCCGGTGGTCCCGGTGGCCGTCAACCTGTCGGTCGGGCAGTTCCGCCACCCCGATTTGCCGCAGGACATCGCGGCGGCGCTGCGTCGCCATGGCCTGCCCGCGCCGCTGCTGGAGCTCGAGCTCACCGAGAGCGTGGCGATGGAGGATTCCGACTTCACCATCTCCCGAATTGCCGCGCTCAAACAGCTGGGGGTGACCCTGTCGATCGACGATTTCGGCACTGGCTACTCCTCACTCAGCTACCTGAAGCGCTTCACGGTGGACAAGCTCAAGATCGACCAGTCCTTTGTGCGTGGGCTCAACCACAGCCCGCAGGATGCGGCCATCGTGGTCACGATCATCAACCTGGCCCGCAGCCTGGGACTGCTCACCATCGCCGAAGGCGTGGAAACCGCCGAGCAACTGTCCTTTCTGCGGGAACACGGCTGCGATGAGATCCAGGGTTACTTCTTCCACCGGCCGGCTGCGGCCGCTGCCGTGGCTGAGTTGCTGGGAGGTGCCAGCGGCGGCGGATGATCTTTAAATAATTAGTCGACAGGTTCATAATCTTTCTCAGGAAATAAACCTGCTGGTGAGAACACCATGACTCCAGCCACCGCCGCCCTGGCCCTCACCCCGCCCGATGCCGCCACCGTGTTGGCCAAGGCCACCGCGCGGGCCAGCGCGTTGTTGGGCCTCAAGGGCGTGACCCTGGCCCGCACCCTGGGCCTGAGCGAGCCCACGGTGTCGCGCGTGCTCAAGGGCCAGAAGGGCCTGGCGCCCGATTCCAAGGAGGGCGAGCTGGCCCTGCTGCTGGTGCGGGTGTACCGCTCGCTGGACGCCCTGGTGGGCACCGACGACCAGAAGCGCCTGGCCTGGATGAGTTCCTACAACCAAGCCCTGGGCGGCGAGCCGCTGCAGCTGATCCAGAAGGCCGAGGGCCTGGTGGCCACGCTGAACTACCTGGACGCGATGCGGGCCCCGGCCTGAGCTGCGGCCGCGCCGACCCCGCCATGGACTGGCAGCTCGACTGGTTCGAGGGCACCATCCGTCCCCAGGCCACGCGGGCTTGGCGCGGGGTGGAGGCGCAGCATGTGGTCTCCACCATGCGCCTGGTGGACAGCGCCACCGAGCAGGACCTGCTGGAGCAACTGCTCGAAGGCAGCAAGCCGGCCCTGCCGCCGGCCGCCCGGCCGCTGCACTACCTGCTGGCCACGCCGTTTCGCTACCGCCCGCCGCACCCCAGCCGCTTTCGGGCGGCGCACAGCCCGGGCCAGTGGTATGGCGCGCAGACGCTCTACGCCGCCTGTGCCGAGGTGGCCTACTGGCGCCGCCGCTTCATCCTCGACAGCGCCGGCCTGGCCGGGCGCGAGCTGCTGACCGAGCACACCTTCTTTCAGGGCGCGATCCAGGGCCTGGCCATCGACCTGACCCAGCCGCCCTGGGATCAGGCCCAGGCCCTGTGGACCCACGACAGCGACTACCGCGCGCCCCAGGCCGTGGCCCGCTCGGCCCAGATCCGCGGCGTGCAGTGGCTGGCCTATGCCTCGGTGCGGGCGCCGGGCCACTGCTGCGCCGTCGTCTTCGACCCGGCCGGCCTGACCGAGCCGCCCGGCGGCCTGGATGCCACCCAGCAGACCTGGCACTGCAAGGCCACCGCGCAGCGGGTCATGTTCGCGCGGGGAGCGCAGCGGCATGAGTGGGCGTGGGCGGGCTGAGGGGCGTTGAGTTCGGCACCGCTGTATCCTTGCGGTCTTTACTCCAAACTCCAAAGGATCAACATGGCCCTGGCCAAGAAGAAGCGCATCGGCAAGCGCACCGTTTCCGCCAAGCAAGTTCGCAAGACCGCCAGCGGTCGCAAGCGCCGTAAGTCGGACGGCACCCAGCCCTCCAAGGTGGTGTTTCCCACCCCGGCGGCCTGACGGTTCAGGCCCGCAGATCGCACCCAGGCGGCTTTGCCGGGCGCGATCTGCCGATCTGCGGTCGAGCGGGCCGCAACCGGCCCGCTCCCGCCTCAGTTGACCGCGGCCTCGCGGGTCTTCCATAGCGACACCAGCACGCCGCCGGCGATCAGGCCGAAGGTCACGCTCAGCGAGAGCGTTGCCGGGATCTTGCCGATCAGGCCCACCAGGAAGATCTTGCCGCCGATGAACACCAGCACCAGGGCCAGCAGCAGGGGCGTGGCAAAGCGCTCAACCCGACCGGTGGCCGCAACGCGTTCGCGCACCCAGAAGGCGTTGGCGAGGAACCACATCTTCACGCCGGTGATGACCAGGAAGGCGCCGAACAGGTAGAGCACCCAGCTGAACTGGCTGAACAGCGTGGCGCCCAGGCCGATCATCAGCGCTCGCAGCACGATCACCCCCAGGATGCCCCAGAACAGCACGCGGTGCTGGTACTGCCGCGGGATGGCGAAGAAGGTGAAGATCAGCGCGATGACGAAGACGTTGTCCATGGACAGCTACTTCTCGATCAGGAAGCCGGTGTAGTAGTCCATGCCGCTCTGCGCACCCAGGTACCACCAGACCCAGGCGCCGAACAGCAGCGCCACGCTGATGTAGCCGGCCGACAGCAAGAGGCTCTCGCGCACGCCGATCTCGCGGTCGTCCTGGTGCAGCACGCCCAGGTCGAAAGCCAGCAGGGCGATGACGATGGCGATGAAGAGCAGCCAGATCCAGGCCGGCTTGCCCATGAAGTCCACGGAGAGGAAGGGGAGCAGGAGGTCCATGTGGGGCTCTCGGGGGGTGCTGTGGTGGTGGCACCGACGTGGCTCAGTGTGCACAGAGGCGGGGTGCGGACAAATCAGCGTTTTGCGCAACTAAGATTCGGATTTCCCGCACCGACCGTCCGCCAGCGAGGCCCGCATGCTGAACTACCGCCATCTGCACTACTTCTGGGTGGTCACCAAGGAGGGCGGCTTCGCCCGGGCGGCCGAGCGCCTGGGCATGGCGGTGCAGACCATCAGCGCCCAGGTGCGTGAGCTGGAGAAGGCGCTGGGCCACCAGCTGCTCAAACCCGCCGGACGCGGCGTGGCGCTGACCGAGGCGGGCCAGGCCGCCTTTGCCCGGGCCGAGGAGATCTTCCAGATCGGCCAGATCATTCCCGACGAAGTGCGGCAGGCCGCCAACGGCCCGGTGGTGCGCCTGGCGGTGGGCTTTTCAGACGGCATCTCCAAGCTGGCCGTCCATGCCCTGCTGGCGCCGGTGCTGGCCACCCCGAACCTGCGCCTGGTCTGCCATGACGGCGAGTTCGAGCAGTTGCTGGGCGAGCTGGCGCTGCACCACCTGGATCTGGTGCTGGCGGGCCAGGCGGCGCCGCGCAACCCCAACCTGCGCCTGGCCAGCGAACGCCTGGTGAATGCGCCGGTGGACTGGTACGGGCCGGCCCCCCTGGTCGGCAAGGCCCAGCGAGACCGCTTCCCCGACTGCCTGAACGAGTTGCCCGTGCTGCTGCCCACCGGCCATTCGGCCCTGCGGGCGACGTTGGACCATTGGTTCGAGGCGCAGGGCCTGCGGCCGCGCATCGTCGGCGAGTTCGAGGACAGCGCGCTGCTGGCGGTGTTCGCCGCGCGCGGGCTGGGCGTGTTCCCGGTCAGCCGGCTGGGGGCGGACGACATGGGCCTGCTGCGCGGCCTGCGCCTGCTGGGCAGCAGCGAAGGCGTGCAGGAGGAGATCCACGCCATCGTGTCCCGCCGCGGGCGCCACCATCCACTGGTGCGGCAGGTGATGGAAGCCGCCCAGGCCGGCGCGGGCGGCGCCGGCGGCTGATCCGGTGCCTGCGCGCGCGCAGGTGGATCAGGCTGGCTGCAAGCGCGTCATCGTGCCGGGGCTGGCCAGGGCGGCCCCCGGAATGCGCCATTGCCGATGCGCGGCTGCCAGCACCTGGGCTTCGGCCTCGGCCAGATGGCCGTCGGCTTGGGCCAGGTCGCGGGCCAGCTGCATCACCTTGGCCTGCAGCAGCGGGTCGTCCACCTCGCACAGCAGCGAGGCCAGCGTGGCGTCATCCACGTGGCACATCAGCGCGCCGCTGCCATAGGCGCTGGCCAGCAGGTCGTCGCACAGGGTGTGCATCACCTGGGCGAAGCGGCCGGGGGCCAGCCCAAGGGCCTCCTCCACCTGCAGACGCTGCAGGGTCTCGATCTCCGAGCGGCAGACATGGCCGTCGGAGATCAGCACCAGCGCGAGGAGGCGGGCGCTGGCTTCAGGGCTGTTGCGGGGATAGCTGCGCATGAGCGGGGTCCTTTCCGGTCCATTCCGATGGGTGGGGTGTCGACCCTGGGGGCGACGCGCCGCACTGTGCCCCAGAAGGCCCTTGAAATGTTCCTGTTTTTCCGAAGTGAATGTTCTCCAAACCCTGCTTTTTCCGGCGGGCGAATGAGCCGACAGTGCGGGGACCCCGTCATTCACTGGAGACCCCGATGCAAGTGCTCTTCAAACCCCGTCATCCGGGCGCGGCCGAGCTGCGCGAACTGACCGAGCGGCGCGTGCGCTTCGTGCTGCGTCGCCTGGGCGCACGGGTGCCCCGTGCCGAGGTGCAGATGTGGGACGAGAACGGCCCGCGCGGTGGCGTCGACAAACGCTGCCAGGTGGCCTTGCATGCCGAGGGCGCCGGTCCCGTGGTCGTCACCTCCGTGGCCAGCGACTGGCGCGCGGCCCTCAACGATGCGCTGGCGCGCGCCGCGCGCTTCCTGCTGCGCCAGTGGCGCCGCGGCAGCGACACCCGTCGCATGCGCCAGCGCCTGCCCGAACCGGCTTGAAACCTGACCGAAACCCCACCGAGGATCCCATCATGAACCCCCTGTCTTCCAACGCTTCGACCGCCCGTTCCGCACCGGCCGTGGCGGTGCCCCTGCGCGGCCTGCGCAGTGCCAGCACCGACCGCGTGCTGCGCAACACCTATGCCCTGCTGGCCATGACCCTGCTGTTCAGCGCTGCCGTGGCCGCTGCCGGCGTGGTCTGGCAGTTGCCGGCCCCGGGGCTGCTGCTGACGCTGGTCGGCTACTTCGGCCTGCTGTTCGGCATCCACCGGCTGCAGAACAGCGGCTGGGCGCTGTCCCTGGTGTTTGCCCTGACCGGCTTCATGGGCTACACGCTGGGCCCGGTGCTGGCCCGCATGCTGGCCCTGCCGGGCGGTGCGCAGGTGGTGACGCTGGCGCTGGCGGCCACGGGCGTCACCTTCCTGGCCCTGTCCGCCTGGGTGCTGACGACCCGGCGCGACTTCAGCTTCATGGGCGGCTTTCTGTTCGCCGGCATGGTCATCGCCCTGCTCGCCGGCCTGGGCGCGGTCTTCCTGCAGATGCCGGCCCTGGGCCTGGCGGTGTCGGCCATGGTGGCGCTGCTGTCGGCCGGGATGATCCTGTTCGAGACCAGTCGCATCGTGAACGGCGGTGAGACCAACTATGTGCTGGCCACCGTGAACCTCTATGTCTCGCTGTTCAACCTGTTCACCAGTCTCTTGAGCCTGTTCGGCATCGGCGGCAGCGACGAGTGAGGGCCTGAGCCCGGCGGGGACCGCCTGTCAGGCGCCGAAGCGTGCGGCCCGGCGGGCGATGTCCTCGCGCGCCTCGCGGTACTCGGCCTTGAGCTGGTCCACCAGTTCGGCCACGCTGGGCACGCTGTCGATGGAGCCCACGCCCTGGCCGGCGCCCCAGATGTCGCGCCAGGCCTTGGCGGCGCTGTTGCCACCCGAGCCGAAGTCCATCTTGCTCTTGTCGGCGCTGGGCAGGTTGTCCGGGTCCATGCCGGCCGCGGCGATGCTGGGTTTGAGGTAGTTGCCCGGCACGCCGGTGAAGAGGGACGAATAGACGATGTCCTCGGCGCGGGTGTCCACCAGCATCTGCTTGTAGGCGTCCACCGCATTGGCCTCCTGCGTGGCGATGAAGCGGGTGCCCATGTAGGCGAAGTCGGCACCCAGGGCCTGGGCCGCCAGGATGGACTGGCCGTTGGCGATGGCGCCCGCCAGGGCGATGGGGCCCTGGAAGATGCGGCGGATCTCGGGCAGCAGGGCGAAGGGGCTTAGCGTGCCGGCATGGCCGCCCGCGCCCGCGCAGACCAGGATCAGGCCGTCCACGCCGGCCTCGATGGCCTTCTCCGCGTGGCGGATGGAGATCACGTCGTGGAAGACCACGCCGCCGTAGCTGTGCGCCGCGGCCACCAGCTCGGCCGAGACCTGCAGGCTGGTGATGATGAGGGGCACCTGGTGCTTGACGCAAGTCTCCATGTCGCGCATCAGCCGGTCGTTGCTGCGGTGGCAGATCTGGTTGACGGCAAAGGGCGCGGCCGGGCGATCGGGGTGGGCCGCGTCATGGGTGGCCAACTCGGTCTTCAACTGGGTCAGCCACTCGTCCAGCAACTCGGCCGGGCGGGCGTTGAGCGCCGGGAAGGAGCCGATGATGCCGGCCTTGCACTCGGCCGCCACCAGGCGCGGGTTCGAGACGATGAACATCGGCGAGGCGATGACCGGCAGGCTGAGCCGGGATTGCACGCTGTCGAGCCAGGACATGGACGGTCTCCTTCGGGGTGCCACGCTTGCGTGGTTAACACTGTTATTGATGCGATGAGTTTACAGCGTTAAGTAAGATGACGCCATGCCCCCATCGTTGTCATCCGAACAGGTTCTGGAAGCCCGCGCGCGCATCCGCGCCGTGGCCGAGCAGCAGTTTGCCGAGCGGGGCATCGAGCAGACCTCGATGCGCAGCATCGCCCAGGCCCTGGGCTGGACGGCCACCGCGCTGTACCGCTACTACGACAGCAAGGAAGCCCTGCTGGCCGCCACCCGCGCCGCTGCGCTGGATCGGCTTTCGGCCGCGCTGGAAGCGGCCCAGCAGGGCCCGGGCGACGTGTGGGACCGCTCGCGCGCGGTGGGCCAGGCCTATGTGGACTTCGCCTTCGCCGAGCCGGCCGCCTACGGGCTGATCTTTGCCTACACCCAGCCGCACGAGGACGCCTACCCCGATCTGGCCGCCGCCAATGCCCGCTCGCGCCGCACCATGGTGGCCTATGTGGAGGACCTGGTGCAGGCCGGGCAGCTGGAGGGCGACCCCGATCTGCTGGGCCATGTGTACTGGGCGGCGATGCACGGCGCGGTGGTGCTGCAGATGTCGGGCAAGCTGGCCGCCGACGGCCCGGGCTTCGATGCCATCCGGCGCGAGGGGGCCCGGTTGATCACCAAGGGCGCGCTAGGATCACGCGCCAAACCGCGTGAATGAAAGGTTCCCCATGCGCGTTGCTCTGATCGGCGGGCTCAGCCTGCTGTGTGCCCTGTTCGCCGGCTGTGGCGCCGATGTCGCTGGCGCGGCCGCCACCACGGCCACCTTGGAAGCGCAGGCGGCCAGCCAGGCCAAGGCCCAGGAAGCCCAGATCCAGAAGAACCTGAACGCCGCCCTGCAGGCCGATCAGCAGGCCACCGCTTCCGCCGCCGATCAGTGAGTCAGCGCGGCCTCACTTGGCCGCCATGCGAATCCCGCCGTCCAGGCGGATCACCTCGCCATTGAGGTAGCTGTTGTCGATGATGTGGGCCACCAAGCGGGCGTACTCGTCGGGCTCACCCATGCGCGGCGGGAAGGGCACCGATTTGCCCAGGGCGTCCTGCACCTCGGTGGGCATGCCCTTCATCATCGGCGTGCCCATGATGCCCGGGGCGATCGTCATCACCCGGATGCCGTGGCGGGCCAGCTCGCGCGCCACCGGCAGGGTCAGCGCCACCACGCCGCCCTTGGAGGCGGCATAGCCGGCCTGGCCGACCTGGCCATCGAAAGCCGCCACCGAAGCGGTGTTGATGATCACGCCACGCTCGCCATGCACATCGGGCTGGCCCTTGGCCATCGCGTCGGCGGCCAGGCGCAGCATGTTGAAGGTGCCGATCAGGTTGATCTGGATGGTGCGGGCGAAGCTCTCCAGCTTGTGCGGGCCCTCGCGCCCCAGCACCTTCTCAGCCGGGGCCACGCCGGCGCAGTTGACCAGGCCATTGAGCTGGCCAAAGGCCGACAGCGCCATGTCCACCGCGGCCTGGGCGCTGGCGGGGTCCGACACATCGGCCTGCACGAAGCGGGTGGCCGGGCCCAGGGCCTCGGCTTGCGCCTGGCCGGCGGCGGCGTTCATGTCCACCAACACCACCCGGGCGCCCTGGTTCACCAGGCGCTGGGCCGTGGCCGCGCCCAGGCCGGAACCTGCCCCCGTGACGACGAACACGCTGTGTTCGATTTGCATGGCTTGTCTCCTGTCTTGTGATCGATGACGGATCACGCAGGCCGCATGATCCCTGGCGGGCCAGCCTATCACGCCATGGGGACAGGGCGCCCGCATAAGATGCACCGCTTGCCCATGGCTCCTTCACGATCCACCGCTCCTGGCCCGCAGGGCCCCAGCTACCTGCCGATGAGCCTGCCCTTGCGCAGGCTGATGCCGTTGCTGGCGGTGCTGTTGACGGTGTCCTCGATCGCGGTGGCGGGGCGGGCCACCTGGGCCGAATGGGTGCGCCTGCAGGCGGCCGATCAGGCCAGCCAGGCCTTGCAGGATTTCCGCCTGGCGCTGGTGGCGGCCGAGATGGCCTCGCGCGAGCGCGGGCCCGCCAACGCGGTGATGGGCCAGGGCGCGTCGGCCAGTGCGATGCTGCGCCAGCACCTGGCCCTGGCACGCGGGCGCACCGACGCGGCCTTTGCCGCGCTGCAGGCCATGCTGCAGGTGCGGGTCGCGGACCCGCGCTATGCCACTGCGCAGTCCCATTTCGACCATGCCCGGCGGCAACTGCAGGTCGGGCGTGCTCATGTCGACGGGGTGGCCCGGCTGCCTCCGTCGCAGGCCGATGCCGAGGTGATCCGGGTGGCGGTGGCCGCGATGGCGGCCGTGATTCCCGAGCTGATGCCGGCTGCGGAGGCCGCCGCCGATGGGCTGCAGCGGGCCGCACCCGCCATCGGCGGCGAAGCCCAGGCGGTCAAGATGGCCGCCGACCTGCGGGAACAGGCCGGTCTGCTGGGCTCGCACCTGACGGCTGCGCTGGCCCTGCAGCGGCCGTTGACGCGCGACGAGCAACTGACGCTGGCGCGCACCCGGGGGCGCATCGACCAGCTGCGGGAACAGCTGGCCCTGCGGCAGGAGGGCCAGGTGACGCCGCCGGTCTTGCGCAGTGCCTGGACCCAGGTGCAGGTCAGCTACTTCCAGACGGGCCTGACGATGGTCGAAGCGGTGATCCGCCAGGGCGAACAGCGGGGCGACTATGGCCAGCGGCCCGCCGGTTTCGCCGAGCGCTATGTGCCGCAGATGGACGCCATCGTCGTGCTGCGCGACCGCCTGTTGGGCGACATTTCCGCCAGCGTGGTCCGTGAGGCGCAGGCGGCTCGCCAGGCCCTGGCGTTGACCGCCGGGGTCACGGCCGCCAGCCTGTTGCTGCTGGTCCTGATGCTGGGGACCCTGCAGCGGCGCCTGTTGCAGCCGCTGGGTGCCACCATTCGGGTGTTGCACGGCATGGCCCGTGGCGACTACACCCGCACGCTGCCCGAGGTGCGGCACCGCGACGAGATGGCCGAGGTGGTGCAGGCGGTGAAGACGCTGCGCCAACACGCCCTGCTGCAGGAGGCGCGGGAGCAGGAGCGCAGCGCGCTGATCGCCCGGCTGAACCTGCGCTCCAACACCGACTTTCTGACCGGCCTGCCCAACCGCCGCTGCTTCGTCCACACGGCCCAGCGCCTCCTCGAAGGGACCAGCCTGGCCGGCCGGCCGGCGGCCCTGGTGCTGCTGGACATCGACCACTTCAAGTCGGTCAACGACCGCTTCGGCCATGAAACCGGTGACCAGGCTCTGGTGCACGTGGCCCGGGGCATCCACGCGGTCATCCGGCCCGCGGACCTGGCGGCGCGGCTGGGCGGCGAGGAATTCGTCGTGCTGCTGGAAGGGGCGGACGGCGAGCAGGCCCGGCAGTTTGCCGAGCGCCTGCGCGAGCACCTGTGCGCCCAGCGCCTGCCGCTGGCGGACGGCGTTGAACTGGCGGTGACGGCCAGCCTGGGGGTGGCGCTGCACCAAGGCGGCGTGGACGACCTGGATGGCCTGCTGAAGCGGGCCGACGCGGCGATGTACCGTGCCAAGGCCGCGGGGCGCAACTGCGTGGTGCTGGCTTAGACCCCGGGGCCGCGGGTGGGGAAGGGGGACAATACCCGCTTCGTTTTGAACCGGTGTTCCCATGTTCCGTACCCTGCTCAAGTCCAAGATTCACCGTGCCGTCGTCACCCACTGCGAGCTGCACTACGAAGGGTCCTGCGGCATCCCCGAAGACCTGATGGAGGCCGCCAACCTGTGCGAGAACGAGCAGATCCACATCTGGAACGTGGACAACGGTGAACGCATCGTCACCTACGTGATCAAGGCCCCGCGCGGCAGCGGCATCATCTCGCTCAACGGCTCCGCCGCGCGCCGGGCCGCCACCGGGGATCTGGTGATCATCGCGGCCTTTGCCCAGGTGCATGAGGACCAGGTGGCCACCCACCAGCCCCGGCTGGTGTTCGTCGACGAGCAGAATCGCATCAAGGAGCTGCGCGCAGAAGCGCACAACCCGCCGCAAGTGTCCCCCTGGGCGGACCGCGGCTGAGCGACATGCGCAGCGCCGCCACACCCTACCCGATCGGCACGCCGGGCACGCCCTGGGGTGCCGCTGAAACCGCCGCCTGGCGTGCCCGCCAGGCGGTGCAGCGCAGCTACCGCGACGAGGTGCTGACGCCGCTGCAGGCCGGGTTGCCGCCCGCGCTGGAATTGTTCTCCTACGGCACGCTGGACTACGACCGCCTGTGCCTGGGGCGCTACCCGCTGCAGGCGGTGCGCAGCCGCCAGTGGCAGGCCGACCGCCCGGTGGTGCTGGTCACCGGGGGTGTGCACGGTTACGAGACCAGCGGCGTGCAAGGGGCGCTGCAATGGCTGCAGCAGGACGCCGCGCGCCACGCGGCGGCGGTCAACCTGCTGGTCCTGCCCTGCATCAGCCCCTGGGGCTACGAGACCATCAACCGTTGGAACCCCGACGCGCTGGACCCGAACCGTCAGTTCAAGCCGGCCAGCCCGGCCGCCGAGGCCGCGCTGGCGATGGCCTGCGTGGCGGCCCAGGCGCCGCAGGTGGCCCTGCACATCGACCTGCACGAGACCACCGACACCGACAACAGCGAATTCGGCCCGGCCAAGGCCGCGCGCGATGGCCAGGCGCTCGAGGCGCTGCCGCCGATCCCGGACGGCTTCTACCTGGTGGGCGACACCGAGCGCCCCGAGCCCGCGTTCCAGCAGGCCCTGGTCGAGGCGGTGCGCCGCGTGACCCACATCGCCGAGCCCGACGCGCAGGGCCGGATCCTGGGCGAGCCGCAACTGGTGCCGGGCGTGATCCTCTACGCCAAGCGCACGCTGGGCCTGTGCGGCGCCATGACCACGGCCCGTTATGTGACCACCACCGAGGTCTACCCCGACAGCGCCACCGCCACGCCGGCCCAGTGCTGCGCGGCGCAACAGGCCGCCGTCAACGCCGCGATCGACTTTCTGCAGCGGCAGGGCTGAGCGCGGCGGCCGCGAAGCGGTCGGCCAGGTCGCGCACCGGCTCGGCCAGCGTGCGCCGGGCGCGGTGCAGCATCCCGATGTCGCGGTGGAAGGTCTGCGCCCCCAGGTCCACCGCCCGCACGCCAGCCGGCCAACGCCGCAGCGTGGGGGTCTGCGGCACCAGGGCCACGCCCAGGCCCTGGGCGACCAGCGTGACGATGGCATCGAGCTCATCCAGTTCGCACACCTCCCGCACCGCCAGGTGGTGCTGGCGCAGGAAACGGTCAACCAGCCGGCCCCCGAACGAGGCCCGGTCGTAGCGCACAAAGGGTTGGTCGGCCAGCAGCGCGGTCCAGTCCTCACCCGCCACCCGGCGCGGCACGATCAGGCGGAAGGGCTCGCTCTGCAATGTGGTCCAGCGCAGGTCGCTTTGCAGCGCAAACGGTGGGCGGATCACCAGCGCCAGGTCCAGCTCACCCGCATCCACCTGGTTGACCAGGTCCATCGACAGCCCCGGCACGATGCGGCTGCGGCTGCCGGGCCAGTCGCGGTGAAAGCCGGCCATCACCGCCGGCAGCTGTGCCCGCTGCACCGAGGCGATGGCGCCCACCACCACCCGCACCGCCGGGCCTTCATCTTCCTCGGCCTGGCCCAGCTGGTCGAACTGCAGCAGCAGGCCCTGGGCCCGGCCCAGCAGCTGGTGGCCGTGCTGGTTCAGGCGCGAGGACCGGCCGGTGCGCTCGAACAGCGGGAAGCCCAGGTGGGCTTCCAGTCGCTGGATCTGGCCGCTGACCGCCGCCTGGGTCAGGCCGATGCGCTCACCCGCGGCCGCGAACGAGCCCGCCTGGGACACGGCCACAAAGGTTCTCAGTTCTCGGATCATGCGTTCTCCGGTGCGGGGGCAGGGCAGGCGGATTGTCGTGTGGGCTGGTGACCCCGCGCCGGCCAGGGGTGGGACGGGCGCCGTAAGCTTCGTTCCCAGGCCGCGCACGGGCGCGGCGACAAGGATGAACGCGATGGATCTGGGACTGGCGGGCAAACGGGCCCTGGTGTTGGCGGCGGGCAGCGGTCTGGGGCGGGCCATCGCCCTGGCCTTGGCCCGCGAAGGGGCCCAGGTGTGCGTGACCGGCCGGCGCCCGGCGCCGGTGGAAGAAACCGTGGCCATGATCCGCGCCTTCGGCGGACAGGCGCTGGCCTTCCATTGGGACCTGGGCCGGGCCGAGGAATGGTCCGACGGCGTGGAGGCCGTGCTGGCCCAGGTGGGCGGCATCGACATCCTGGTCAACAACACCGGCGGCCCGGCGCCGGGGCCGGCGCATGGCCAGGCCACCGAGGTCTGGCGCCAGACCTTTGAATCCCTGGTGCTGCCGGTGTTCGGCATCACCGACCGGCTGCTGCCCGGCATGCGCGAGCGCGGCTGGGGCCGCATCATCACCAGCACTTCGTCTGGCGTCATCACCCCCATCCCCAACCTGGCGCTGTCCAACACAGCACGGGCCTCGCTGCTGGGCTGGTCCAAGACGCTGGCGCGCGAGGTGGCGCCGCAGGGCATCACGGTCAACGTGGTGGTGCCAGGGCGCATCGCCACCGCGCGCACCCAGTTCCTGGATGCCGCCAAGGCCCAGCGCGACGGGCGGGACGCGGCCGCCGTGCAGGCCGAGAGCGCCGCCACCATCCCAATGCAGCGCTACGGCCGGCCCGAGGAATACGCGGACGCGGTGGCCTTCCTGGCCAGCGAGCGGGCGTCTTACATCACCGGCACCACGCTGCGCATCGACGGTGGGTTGATCCCCTCGCTCTGAGCCCTGGGGAATCTGGGGCTGGGCCTCAACAAACATTGATTTTCATGGTGCTGGCCAGCGCCTAGCATCGGGCCTTTCTTGTTGATGCAGGAGCGCGTGATGCAAGCCCCCACCACCAACCCCGGTCCGATGTCCCCGTTCCACCTGGCCTTTCCCGTGCGGGACCTGGCCGAGGCGCGCGCCTTCTACGGTGAGCTGCTGGGCTGCCCCGAGGGCCGCAGCTCACCCGAGTGGGTGGACTTCAACTTCTACGGCCACCAGATCGTGGCCCACCTGGCGCCGGGCGAGACGGGCGATGTGGCCCGCAATGCGGTGGACGGCCACGGCGTGCCGGTGCGCCACTTCGGCATTGTGCTGCCCATGGCCGATTGGCAGGCCCTGGCCGAGCGCCTGACCGCCCGCGGCACGGCCTTCGTGATCGAGCCCTACATCCGCTTCAAGGGCGAACCCGGCGAGCAGGCCACCATGTTCTTCCTGGACCCGAGCGGCAACGCGCTGGAGTTCAAGGCCTTCTCCGACATCACGCGGCTGTTCGCCAAGTGAGCCGGGGCCGGGCGAAGCTTTTTCCTCGCGCCCGGCTCCAAAAATCATATTTTCCCTGCGGGGCGCTTCTCAACAGAATGACTCTCACAGCAACCCCGGCGGCCAGCGCGGGGCATGGGTGAGGGTAACGGCAGACCGCCAGGGCCTGCCGAGGGCCATGCCATGTCCAACGGCGCGCGCGTCGCCCCAAAGGAACGACATGTCCCTCGATTTGACGGAAACAGACACGCTGGTGGTCGGCGCCGGCCAGGCTGGCGTGGCCATGAGCGAGCACCTGGGCAAGCTCGGCATTCCCCACCTGGTGTTGGAGCGCCACCGCATTGCCGAGCGCTGGCGTTCCGAGCGCTGGGATTCCCTGGTGGCCAACGGCCCGGCCTGGCACGACCGCTTCCCCGGCATGGAATTCCCCGGCTACGGGCCGGACGACTTCGTCACCAAGG
>JAYSCA010000002.1:0-25913 GCA_041915165.1 Ideonella sp. | reverse complement strand
TTTGTGGAGCCGATGACGCTGGCCGGCATCCGCGCGGCGGACGCCGACTTCGCCCAGCCCGGTCAGATGGCGCGGCTGGCCCGCCACCATGGCGACAAGGCGCCCTGGGTGCTGCGCGCCTGGGTGGACACCTGGCTGTCCGAGGCCTTTGTGGGCTGGAACCTGGATGCGCTGCCGCCCCGGTTGCGCTGCCCGCTGCTGGTGCTGCATGGCGAGCAGGATGAATACGGCTCGCCCGCGCAGGCCCAGCGCTTCGTGGCGCTGGCCGGCGGGCCCAGCACGCTGCAGCTGCTGCCCGGTTGCGGCCACGTGCCGCACCGCCAGCAGCTGCCAGTCGTGCTGGCGGCCCTGTCCCGCTTTCTGGGGGAGGTGACGCCGGGCGGCGTCAGGGGCTGACGTGCAGCACCGTCAGCAGCAGCAGGCAGTCGGTGTGGGCCGTCACCGCGTGCGGCTCGCCGGCGGGCACGGCCACCAGCTGGCCGGGGCGCAGCGGGCATTCGCTGTCGGGGGTGGAGACCTCGGCCTCGCCACGCAGGCATTGCACAGTGATCTCGCCGCGCACCTGGTGCTCACGCAAGGTGGTGCCGGCTTTCAGCACCAGGCGGATCAGCTGCAGGTGCGGCGTGCGCAGCAGGCTGGTGCTGCGCTCGGCGTTGGGCTGGTCCACACCGGCGTACAGGTCGATGACTTCGTCGTGGCAGGCGTGCTTGAGGGCCATGGACATGCTCCCGGCGCCGGGCTGGCGCGCATGCGGGAGTGATGCCAGAGTCCGGCCCGCCGCGTCAACCGGGTTGGGCCCAGGGCTCAGAAGTTTTCGGCGGGCAGGGTGGGCTCCACCAACGCCGCCAGCTGGTCCAGCGATTCCTGCCAACCCAGGTGGCACATCTCCAGCGGGACCAGCGCGGGGATGCCTTCCTGCGTGGCGGTCAGGTCGGTGCCACAGGACACGGTGCGCAGCGTCACCGTGGTGATCATCTCGCCCGTCAGATTGGGGTCGTCGAAATGGTCGCTGTAGCGGATTGTCTCGTCGGGCACCAGGCGCAGGTAGGTGCCGCCGAAGGCGTGCGTCTGGCCGTTGCCGAAGTTGCGGAAGGACATGCGGTAGCGTCCGCCCTCGCGGGCGTCCAGCTCCTGCACCTGGGCCACGAAGCCCTTGGGCGGCAGCCACTTGCACATCGCCTCCGGGTCCAGGAAGGCGCGGTAGACCCGCTCAGGCGGTGCCTTGAGCACGCGGTGCAGGGTGATGGTGCGTTCGGCCATGGCGGTCTCCTCGGGGTCAGGCCCGGGCACGGGCTATTTCTAGAATCCCGGACGATTGCACCACCAACCCGCCAGGAGTCTCACGATGACCACCGCCCCCAACAAGGATTTCGACAACGGCCTGGCCATGCGCAAGCAGGTGATGGGCGAGGCCTTCGTGGAAAAAGCCTTCAGCGGCCTGACCGAGTTCACCGCGCCGCTGCAGGAGTACATCACCCGCAACGCCTGGGGCGACACCTGGCAGCGCGAGGGCCTGGACCTGAAGACCCGCAGCCTGATCACCATCGCCATGCTGACCGCGCTGGGCAAGTCGCACGAGCTCAAGGGCCATGTGCGCGGCGCGCTCAACAACGGCGCCACCCTGCAGGAGATCCAGGAGGTGCTGCTGCACGCCAGCATCTACTGCGGCATCCCGGCGGCGGTGGAGGGCTTCCGCGCCGCGGCCGAAATCATCGACGGGCCCAAGGCCTGAGCCCGTCGCGGCGGTGTCAGGCCGCCTTCAGCGCCGCGGCCACATAGGCGGCGGGCGGCGTGGTGGGCCGGCCGATCAGCGTCGAGAGCTGGTGGCCGTCGTCGAACAGCGCGCCCTGGGCCGCGCCCAGGTCGAACTGCGGCAGGGCCACCGCCCACCCTTCGGGCAGGCCGGCGCTGCGCAGCACGGCGGTGTACTCGTCGGCCGACAGGTTCTTGTAGGGCACCGGCTGGCCGGCCTGGCGGCTGATTTCGGCGGCCAGCTCGGCCAGGGTCGGCGCGGTGTCGCCGGCCAGTTCGTAGACCTGGCCGGCGTGGGCGGCCGGGTTGGCCAGCACGGTGGCGGCGGCCTCGGCGTAGTCGGCGCGGGGGGCCAGGGCCAGACGGCCCTCGCCCGCGCTGCCCAGCAGCGCGCCGTGCGCCACCGCGGCCGGGAAGCCGGCGCTGTAGTTCTCGGCATACCAGCCGTTGCGCAGCACGGTGGCCGGGATGCCGCTGGCGCGGATCATCGCCTCGGTGGCCAGGTGCTCGGGCGCCAGTGACAGCGGCGAGCGCTCGGCATGCAGCAGGCTGGTGTAGACCAGGTGCTTCACACCGGCGAGCTTCGCGGCGTCGATGACGTGGCGGTGCTGCGCTTCGCGCTGGCCAATCTCATTGCCGGAGATCAGCAGCAGCGTGTCCACGCCGGCCAGGGCGGCCGCCAGGGTGGGGGCGTCCTGGGTGTAGTCGGCAGGGCGCACGCTCACGCCCAGGTCGGCCGCCTTGGCCGGGGTGCGGGCCAGGGCGATCACGCTGGCGCCGGGGGCACGGGTCTTCAGGCTCTGCAGAACCAGGCGGCCCAGCTGGCCGGTGGCGCCGGTGATGGCAATGGTGGGCATGGTCAAACTCCTCAGAAGGTGTGCCGGCACTGTACGATTGGCACTTACTTTTCGGAAGTACGAACATGAAGGTAAGTACCCGTCTCCCGCTGTCCGAAGCCGTGCGCCGCGGCAACCTGCTGGCGGTGGACTGCCCCTCGCGCGAGGTGCTCAAGCACGTCACCAGCCGCTGGGGCGTGCTGGTGCTGCTGGTGCTGGAAACGCGCACCCACCGCTTTGCCGAGCTGCGCCGCGCCGTGGGCGGGGTGAGCGAGCGCATGCTGGCCCAGACCCTGCAATGGCTGGAGGGCGATGGGCTGGTGCTGCGCCAGGCCTTCGACGTGGTGCCGCCGCATGTGGAGTACAGCCTCACGCCGCTGGGCCGCGAAGCCGCCGAGCGGGTGCGCCATCTGGCCGACTGGATCGAGACCCGGCTGGGCGACGTGCTGCAAGAGCAGCAGCGCCACACCGACGCCACGACCGCGGCCCGTGTCTGACGCAGGGGAGAGACCCTGCTGGTATCCGGGGGTAAGCTCGGGCCATTGCAGTCCTCCGGAGCCGCACGCGCATGCCCGCTGCCGACCCGCTCGTCACCCTGCCTGCCCCCCTGCGGGCCGGCCAGCCCTTCTTCTGGCCCAACCCGCACCGCCTGCCGGCCGCCCAGGCCCTGGCGGCCTGCCCCTACGGCCGCGCCGATGTCGAGGCCGCCGTGGCCCGCTGGCGGCGCTTCGGGCCTCTGCTGGCGCGCTGCTTTCCCGACAGCGTGGGGCCGGGCGGCCGCATCGACTCCCCGCTGCTGCGCCAGGGCGATGACCACGGCCGGGCGCTGTGGGTCAAGGCCGACCACGCGCTGCCCATCACCGCCTGCATCAAGGCCCGCGGTGGCGTCTACGAAGTGCTGTGCCACGCCGAGGCGCTGGCGCTGCAGGCCGGCCTGCTGACCGAAGGCGGGGACACCGCGGTGCTGGCCGACGCGCCGGCGCGCGCCCTGTTCGCCCGGCACCAGGTGCTGGTGGGCAGCACCGGCAACCTGGGCTACAGCGTGGGCGTGATGGCCCGGGCGCTGGGCCTGGGGGTGACGGTGCACATGTCGCGCGACGCCAAGGCCTGGAAGAAGGACCGGCTGCGCGCGGTGGGCGCCACCGTGGTGGAACACGCCGGCGACTACGCCCAGGCGGTGGCCGCGGCCCGCACGCTGGCCCTGGGCGACCCGCTGGCCTACTTCATCGACGACGAGGCCTCGCTGCTGCTGTTCTTCGGCTATGCGGCGGCGGCCTGGGACCTGGCGCCGCAGCTGGCGGCCCAGGGCCTGACCCCCACGCCGGAGCGCCCGCTGCGGGTCTACCTGCCCTGCGGCGTGGGCGGCGCGCCCGGCGGCGTGGCCTTCGGGCTCAAATGCCTGTTCGGCGACGCGGTGCAGTGCGTGTTCGTCGAGCCGGTGGCCTCGCCCTGCTTCCTGCTGCGCCTGGCCAGCGGCGACGACACGCTGAGCGTCTACGACATCGGCCTGAACAACCAGACCGTGGCCGATGGCCTGGCGGTGCCACGCGCCTCGGCGATGGTGGCCGGCCTGGTGGCCCCGCTGGTGGACGCGGTGGTGACGGTGGCCGACGGCGACCTGCTGCGCATGCTGCGCTACCAGTGGAACGAGCACGGCCTGAAGCTGGAGCCCTCGGCGGCGGCCGGCTTTGTGGCGCACGAGATGATGGCCGGCCCCAGTGCCGCCGCGGTGGCCGCCTGGCGGCCCGAGCCGGTGATGCCGCTGGTCTGGACCACCGGCGGCAAGGGCTTGCCGCGCGACGTGTTCCTGGCCCTGCTGGCGGGCGGCCCCAGCCTGGGGCGGGTGCCGGTGGACCGCCGCAAGTCCGGCGAGGCCGGGGCCGTGAAGTCCGGCTGAGCACCGGCCGGGGAGGCCGGGTTTCACACAACAACAACGATGAAAACCCATGTCGTTTCCGCGGCCGAGCCGGCCGTGGCGGTCGCTCGGCTGGCGCAGCAGCGTGCCGGCGCAGACGCGCCGCAGCTGATCTTCGCCTTCTATGGCGAGGGGGTGGATGACGCGCTGCTGCACCGTCTGCTGGCCGAGCGCTGGCCGCTGACGCCGGTGGTGGGCGGCACCTCGGCCGGTGGCGTGATGACCCAGGACGGCCTGGGCGGCCACCGTGGGGTCGGCCTGATGGCGGTGGACGACCCCGAGGGCAACTTCGGCGTGGCGGCCGGGCCGCTGGGCGCCGACCCCGAGGCCAGCGCCACGGCCCTGCTGCTGCAGGCCATGGCCCACGCCGGTTGCGAGGGCGAGCTGCCCGCGATGGTCTGGGTCTACCAGGCGCCCGGCAGCGAGGAGGCGGTGCTGGCCGGCCTGCGCCGGGTGGTGGGCGACCGCTGCCCGATCATGGGCGGCAGCGCCGCCGATGACGCGGTGGCCGGCCATTGGCGTCAGCTGGGGCCGGGCGGGCCGCTGCCCGACGGGGTGGCGGTGGCGGTGCTCTACCCCTCCCACGCGGTGCGGGTGGTGTTCCAGGGCGGCTACGAGCCCAGCGGTCCCACCGGGGTGGTGACCGGCGTGGGCGGCACGGCCGGGCGCCGCGCGGGCGGGCCGATGCAGGGCCGCGAGCTGCTCACCATCGACGGCCGCCCCGCCGCCGCCGTCTACAACCGCTGGCTGGACGGGGCGCTCGACGCCCAGCTCGACGGCGGCGCCATCCTGGCCGAGACCGCGCTGCAGCCCCTGGCGGTGAAGGTGGGGCAGACGCACGGCCTGTCGCACTACCTGCTGGTGCACCCTTCGGCGGTCACGCCGGCCGGCAGCCTGCGCACCTTCTGCGACCTGCGGGTGGGCGACCGGCTGCATGCGATGCGCGGTGACCGCGAGCGCCTGATCGCCCGTGCCGGCCGTGTGGCGGCGCAGGCGCGCGCCTCGCTGCCGGCCGGCCAGCATGCGGCCGGTGCGCTGATCGTCTATTGCGGGGGCTGCCGCCTGGCGGTCGGTGACGAGCTGGACGCGGTGATGCAGTCGGTGCGCCAACGCCTGGGGCCGGTGCCCTTCCTGGGCTGCTTCACCTTTGGCGAGCAGGGCTGGCTGCTCAACCGCAATGTGCACGGCAACCTGATGATCGCCGCCGTGGTGCTGGGGGCACCGGAGGTGCCCCGATGATCAGCCGCGAGCCCGACCTGCAAAGCACCGAGGCGCTGCGCGACATGCTGCAGAGCCTGCAGCGCCACCACGAGAGCATGAAGGCCGCCAGCGCGCAGACGCAGAAGCTGCTCGATGCGCTCGAATCGCTGCTGACCCTGGACGCCGAGGCCGACCCTTTCCCGCGGGTGTTCGCTTCGCTGCGGCGGGTGTTCACCTTCTCGCAGGCGCTGATGCTGAGCCAGGGCTCCGAGGCCGCCGCCGACACCCTGGCCTGCACCGTGGCCGAGCCCGAGACCGAGGTGGGCTGCCAGTGGCCGCTCACCCCCCTGCTGCGCAAGGTGCTGGCCGGCCGGGCGGTGGCCACCGTGCCCACCGCGGCGGAGCTGGCGGCGGGCCAGGCCCTGCCGTCCTGGCTGTACCTGCCGGTGCGGGTGCACGAGCACCGCGGCATCCTGGCCTTGCGCCGCGGCCCCGGCGAGGCCGGCTTCACCCGCGACCAGCTGGAGCTGGGCCGGCGCTTTGCGCTGCTGGTGTCGCACGCGCTGGCCACCCGTTTCGCCCACCAGTCGGCCCTGCGCAGCCGCGCGCTGCACGAGCTGGCCGAGCGTCTGCGCCGCAGCGAGCAGCAGGCCCAGCGCAACGCCGAGCTGCTGCACCACATCGTCGGCAACCTGCCGGTGGGGTTGGTGGTGCAGAACGGCCGGCAGCAGCTGCTGCTGAGCAATGCGGTGGCCGACCAGATGCTGCAGCTGCGGCCGGGCGCGCCGCTGGATGAGCCCGCGCGCCGCCTGCTGGAGCCCGACACCGGCCCGACGGGGCGCCGCCGTCACCGGGCCGACGTGCTGGAGCGCGAGGTGCAGCTCGATGGCGATGGCGATGGCCGCACCCTGCTGATCACCAGCAAGCCGGTGCAGGTCTTCGACGAGGCGATGCGGCTCACGCTGCTCAACGACATCTCCGAGCGCAAGCACTACGAGCGCGAGCTGGCGCAGCGCGCCTACTACGACGAGCTGACCGGCCTGCCCAACCGGGTGCGGATGCAGGCCATCGTGGCCCGCGCGCTGGAGGGCCGGCCCGACGATGCGCCGGTGGCGCTGGCCTTCATCGACCTGGACAACTTCAAGCAGGTCAACGACTTCTACAGCCATGCGGTGGGCGACGCGCTGCTGCGCGCGGTGGCCCAGCGGGTGCGGGGGCAGATCCGCCCCAGCGACACGCTGGCCCGCATCAGCGGCGATGAGTTCCTGCTGCTGATCGACCCGCTGCCCCGCCTGGACGCGCTGCCGGCGCAGATCGAGCAGGTGGTGGACAGCCTCAAGCAGCCCTTCCACATCGAGGGGCTGGAGGTGCTGACCTCGGCCTCGGTCGGGGTCTGCATCTACCCGCTGCACGGCCGCAGCTACGAGGCGCTGCGCCGCTCGGCCGACAACGCGATGTACCGCGCCAAGCTGGACCGCAAGGGCAGCGCGCAGTACTTCACCGCCGCGATGGGCGAGGCCCTGACCGCGCGCATGGCGATGGAGCAGCGCCTGCGCGCCGCGTTGCGCGACCGCCGCTTCATCGCCCTGTACCAGCCCAAGGTGGAACTGGACGGCGGCCGCCTGGTCGGCTTCGAGGCCCTGGTGCGCGGGGTGCAGCCCGATGGCACGCTGACCCTGCCGGCGGAGTTCATCGACCTGGCGGTCGAGCTGGGGCTGCTGGACCAGATCACCGCCCTCGTGCGCGACGACGTGCTGCAGGCGCTGCCGCGGCTGCGGGCCCACTTTGGCGAGGCGGTGACGGTGAGCCTCAACATCGCGGCCCGGCAGGCCAGCGACGTGGCCTTCATGGACGACCTGACGCGCGACATCACGCCCGACCAGGCCCGCGGCCTGATGCTGGAGCTGACCGAGGACGCGCTGGTGGCCGCCGAGCCCTTCCAGCACCGGGTGCTGCCGCTGCTGCGCGCGCGCGGCCTGCGGGTGTCGATCGACGACTTCGGCACCGGCTACTCGTCGCTGGCCATGCTCAGCGATGAGATCGCCGACGAGGTCAAGATCGACCGCGCCTTCATCTGCGAGGTGCACCAGCGGCCGCGCAGCCAGAGCATCCTGCGCGCGATCGAGTCGCTGTGCGGCGCGCTGGGCATCGCCGTGGTGGCCGAAGGGGTGGAGACGGCCGAGGAACTGGCCTACCTGCGCCGCCACACCCACATCCGCTGCGCGCAGGGCTACTGGTTTGCCAAGCCGCTGCGGCTGGAGGACCTGCTGGCCCGCGCCGACACGCTGCGGCAGTCGCCACTCGGCCCGGTCCCCACGGCCGCGGGCTGAGGGCGGCTCCGCTGGGCTCAGGGCGCGGCGAGCACGCAGCGCATCTCCGGCGCGTCGGCGCCCCAGCGCACCTGCGCCTCGCCGTGGTGTTCCCAGAAGGACTCGTTGGGGCCTTCGTAATGGGCGCCGCTGGCCGCCATCACCTGGGTCATCAGCGCGCTCTGGTCGCCGCGCTCGGCGATCAGCGCGGGCGGCTGGGTGGCGAAGTAGCGCACCACCAGCTCGTTGGCGGGCTGGCCCTCGCAGACCCAGCGGAACGGCCCGCGCATGGCCACCAGCCGGTAGCGGGCCTGCAGCTCGACGATGCGCTGCTGGTAGCTGGCCAGCACGCAGGCGCGCAGATCGTCGGCCTTCCAGCAGTCGTCGCGGCCCTTGACCCAGCCGCGCTGCGTGGCCTTCAACACGGGCGGATGCTCGTTCTTGGCCTTGGCACGCGCCTGGGCATAGACCTGGGCCAACTGGCGGTCCAGCGCGGCCAGGGCCGGGTCCTGACACACCAGCCGCGCCGCGCGGGCCAGGTCGCGGGCCTGGCAGTTGAAGCTGGGGCCGGTGCCGGCCGCCTGCGCGGCGGCGCCTGTAAACAGCAGCGCGGCCAGGGCGGCTGCGCGGTGAGGCCGTCGATCCATCGGTGCTCCTGGCGGGCGCGGTGGGCGCCTGGGAGCCCCGATGCTAGCGCCGGGTGGCGCCGCCCGGCCTTGTCATCCCGCTGACACGCCCGCTGTCGACACTTTCATTTGAAAGTGAACGACGAGCGAATGAACCTCAGCCCCCGTCAACGTGACATCCTGGCCTGGCTGCATGCGTCCCATCAACTGGGCACCGAGCAGCTGGCCGAGCGCTTCCAGGTCAGTCCGCAGACCATCCGGCGCGACATCCATGAGCTGTGCGAGCAGGGCCTGGCCCGGCGCCAGCACGGCGGGCTGGCGCTGCTGGCGGCCCAGCACAACCGCAGCTTCGCCCAGCGCAGCAGCGCGCACAGCGAGCGCAAGCGCCGCATCGCCCAGGCCGCGGTGGGGCTGCTGCAGGACGAGGCCACCGTCTTCCTGGGCTACGGCACCACGGTGGCCGAATTCGCCCGCGCGCTGCCGCCCGACAAGCCGCTGCGCGTGGTGACCAACAACCTGGACGCCGCGCTGGCGCTGGCCGACAAGCCGGCGGTGGAGACCTGGCTGGCCGGGGGCCGGCTGCGTCCGGCCGACCGCGACCTGATGGGCTTCGCCACGCTGGAGTTCCTGCAGCGCTTCGAGGCCCATCTGGCGGTGCTGGGGGCCGGTGGCATCACCGCCGACGGCGTGCTGTGCGAATTCCAGCCCGAGGAGGCCGAGCTCAGCCGCGTGCTGCTGGCGCACAGCCAGAGCCAGCTGCTGCTGGTCGACGGCAGCAAGTACCGGCGCGCCGCGCCCTGCCGCGTGGCCACGCTGGCCGAGCTGGACCATGTGTTCACCGACGAGGAAGCCCCCGAGGCGCTGCAGACGCTGTGCGCCCGCGCCGGGGTGGCCTTCCACCGCTGTGGCGAGGCCTTGCAACCATGAGCGACCTGCGACTCGACGGCATCGAGCAGCGCTTTGACGGCCAGGCCGTGCTGCGCGGCATCGACCTGGCGGTGGCGCGCGGCGAATTTGTCGCGCTGCTGGGCGCCTCCGGCTGCGGCAAGACCACGCTGCTGCGCCTGATCGCCGGGCTGGACCGGCCCAGCGCCGGCCGCATCTGGATCGGCGGGCGCGACGTGACCGAACTGGAGCCGGCAGAGCGCCAGCTCAGCCTGGTGTTCCAGTCCTATGCCTTGTTCCCGCACTTGAGCGTGGCGCAGAACATCCTGTTCGGCCTGCAGGCCCGCCGTGTGCCGCGCGCCGAGCAGGCCCGCCGGTTGGATCAGGCGGTGCAGATGCTGGGCCTGTCGGCCCTGCTGACGCGCAAGCCCGGCCAGCTCTCCGGCGGCCAGCGACAGCGGGTGGCGCTGGCGCGGGCGGTGGTGTCGCAGCACCCGCTGTGCCTGATGGACGAGCCGCTCAGCAACCTGGACGCGCAGCTGCGCGCCGAGATGCGGGTGGAGCTGCGCCGCCTGCAGCAGACCCTGGGCCTTACGCTGGTCTACGTGACCCACGACCAGGTCGAGGCGATGAGCATGGCCGACCGCATCGTGCTGCTGCACCAGGGCCGCATCGCCCAGGTGGGCACGCCCGCCGAGCTGTACGAGCAGCCGGCCAGCCCGGTGGTGGCGCGCTTCATCGGCCAGCCGCCGATGAACCTGATCGAACTGCCGGGCGAGCCGGGCTGCTGCGGCATCCGCCCCGAACACGTGCAACTGGGCCAGGGCCCCTGGCAGGCCGTCGTCGAGGCGGCCGAGTACCACGGCGCCGACAGCCTGCTGACCGTGCGCCTGCACGGCCAGACGCTGAAGGTGCGCCACCCCGGCCGCCAGACCTGGCCGGTGGGCCAGAGCGTGCGCCTGGGCTGGGCTGCCGAGCACGCCCGTCACTTCCCGTCCCTCCCGACCGATGTCCCCGGTCTCACCGACTGAACCCAAGGAGTTTGCGATGTCCTTCCAGACCCGATGCCTGGCCCTGGCGCTGGGCGCGATGACCACGCTGGGCGTGGCCGCTGCCGAGCCGACCCACGTCACCATGTACTACCCGATCTCGGTGGGCGGCCCGCTCACCCAGGTGGTGGACAAGCTGGTGGGCGAGTTCGAGAAGAGCAACCCCGACGTCAAGGTCGAGGCCATCTACGCCGGCAACTACGACGACGCCCGCACCAAGGCCCTGGCCGCGCTGAAGGCCGGCACCAAGGTGCAGACCTCGGTGCTGTTCTCGATCGACCTGCATGAGCTCAAGGACCAGGGCGTGATCCGCCCCTTCGACGACTTCGCCAAGACGCCGGAAGACCGCGCCTGGCTCAAGAGCTTCTACCCGGCGCTGATGGAAAACGGCCATGTCGAGGGCAAGACCTGGGGCATCCCGTTCCAGCGCTCGACCATCGTCATGTACTACAACAAGGACGCCTTCCGCGCCGCCGGGCTGGACCCGGAGAAGCCGCCGCGCACCTGGGCCGAGCTGCGCGCCGACGCCGCCAAGCTGGTGCAAAAGGACGGCGCCAGCACGAACCGCTGGGGCGTGATGATCCCCTCCACCGGCTACGCCTACTGGATGTTCGGCGCGCTGACCAAGCAGAACAGCCAGCCGCTGATGAACCCGGCCGGCACCAAGACCTTCTTCAACACGCCCAAGGCGGTCGAGGCGCTGAACTACTGGGCCGCGCTGTCGGCCGACGGTCTGAGCCCCAAGGGCCTGATCGAGTGGGGCACGCTGCGGCAGAACTTCGTCGAGGGCAAGACGGCCATCATGTGGCACTCCACCGGCAACCTGACCGCGGTGATGAAGGAGGCCAAGTTCGACGTCGGCGTGGCGCCGCTGCCCGCCCACACCGAGCCCGGCTCGCCCACCGGCGGCGGCAACTTCTACCTGTTCAAGAGCGGCAGCGAGGCCGAGCAGCAGGCCGCCTACCGGCTGGTCAAGTTCCTGACCGCGCCGGAGCGTTCGGCCGAATGGAGCGTGGCCACCGGCTATGTGGGCGTCAGCCCGGCCAGCTACGACACGGCCACGCTGAAGACCTATGCCGCCAAGGTGCCGCAGGCCCTCGTGGCGCGTGACCAGCTCAAGGTGGCGACGGCCGAGCTGTCCACCCACCAGGCCGGCCGCGTGCGCAAGCTGCTGGACGACGCGATCCAGTCCGTCATCACCGGCCAGCAGGCGGCCAAGCCGGCGCTGGACGCCGCCCAGGCCCAGGCCGACCGCGTGCTGCGGCCCTACCAGCGCTGAGGCCGCGGGGGCCGTGATGATGAAGCCGACCTTCTCCGCGTTCGCCGCGCGGCGCCCGGCCGGCCTGGCCTGGGCCCTGCTGGCGCCGGCGCTGCTGCTGCTGGCCGGCTTCACCTACGGCCCCACGCTGGCCAGTGTCTGGACCGCGCTGCACACCGAGGCGCCGGGCCTGGCGCCGGCCTTCACCGGGCTGGACCAGTTCCGCTTCCTGATCGAGGACCCGGTGTTCCGCCGCGCGCTGGCCAACAACGCGCTCTACGCGGCGGTCACCGTGCCGCTGTCGGTGGGCCTGGCGCTGGCGATGGCGCTGTGGGTGCAGGGCCGCTTCGCCGGCCGCGGCCTGCTGCGCCTGGCCTTCTTCACGCCCACCGTGCTGCCCATGGTGGCGGCGGCCAACCTGTGGCTGATCTTCTACGCGCCCGACATCGGCCTGCTCAACCGCGCGCTGGCCTGGGCCGGGCTGCACGGCCCCAACTGGCTGGGGCAGGAAGACACGGTGCTGTGGGCGCTGATGGTGGTCACCGTCTGGAAGGAGGCCGGCTTCTTCATGGTCTTCTACCTGGCGGCGCTGCAGTCGCTGCCGCCCGAGCTGATGGACGCGGCCCGGCTGGAGGCGCCCTCCGCCTGGACCCGGCTGCGCCGCGTCACGCTGCCGCTGCTGGCGCCCACCACGCTGTTCGTCGGCGTCAACGCGCTGATCAACGCCTTCAAGCTGGTGGACCACCTGTTCGTGCTGACCCACGGCGGCCCCAACAACGCCAGCATGCTGCTGCTCTACGAGCTCTACGAGATCGCCTTCAAGTTCCAGGACCTGAACCAGGCCGCCGCGCTGACGCTGCTGCTGCTGGCCCTGCTGGGCGGGGTCTCGGCCGTGCAGTTCCTGCTCTCGCGTCGCATCCATTACCGCTGACATGGCCTCTTCCACCGCTGTTGCGCCGCTGTCCGCCCCCGCGCGCGGCCTGGGCTGGCTCCTGGGCGCGCTCTGGATCCTGCCGCTGCTGCTGCTGGTCTGGGCCGCCTTCCGGCCCGGTGCTGGCGCGCTGCAGTTCGACCTGGCCGGCCCCTGGGGCCTGGACAACTTCCGCGCCGCCTGGCAGGTGGCGCCGTTCGGCCGCTACCTGCTCAACACCGCGGCCATCGTCAGCCTGCTGCTGGCGCTGCAGCTCACGGTCTGCACGCTGGCCGCCTATGCGCTGGCGCGGCTGCCCTTTGCCGGGCGCGGGCTGGTGTTCGCGCTGGTGCTGCTGCAGCTGATGGTGATGCCCGAGGTGCTGATCGCCGAGAACTACGCCGCCATCGCCCGCCTGGGCCTGGTGGACCGCTGGCTGGGCGTGGCCTTGCCCTACGTGGCCAGCGCCTTCGGCATCTTCCTGCTGCGCCAGAGCTTCATGACCGTGCCGCAGGAGCTGGAGGATGCGGCCCGCATCGAGGGCCTGGGCCGCCTGGCCATCCTCTGGCGCGTCTACGTGCCGCTGGCCCGGCCCACCTACCTGGCCTATGCGCTGGTCTCGGTGGCCTACCACTGGAACAACTTCCTCTGGCCGCTGGTGGCCACCAACACCGTGGCCAGCCGGCCGCTGACGGTGGGCATGGCGCTCTTTGCCGCGCCCGAGACCGGGGTGGACTGGGGCGTGCTGTCGGCCGGCACGCTGTTGTCGGTGGCCCCGTTGCTGGGAGGTTTTCTGGTGTTCCAGCGCCAGTTCATGCAATCCTTCATGCATGCTGGCTTGAAATGACCTCCGTGCGACCGAACCTGCACCCCGATCACCCGCTGCCCCGCGTCGTGCTGACCGACGTCGACGACACCCTGACCTGGGAGGGCCGGTTGCCGTCGGCCACCCTGGTGGCGATGGAGCGCCTGGCCGCGGCCGGCGTGGCGCTGGTGCCCGTCACCGGTGCCTGCGCCGGCTGGTGCGACCAGATCGCCCGCACCTGGCCGGTGGCTGCGGTGATCGGCGAGAACGGCGCCTTCACCATCGAACGCGAAGGCCGCCACCTGCGCTACCGCGACTGGCAGGACGAAGGCACCCGCCGGCGTCACCAGGCCTGGCTGCAGAAGGTGGCCGACACGCTGCTGCGCACCTACGTCGGCCTGGGCCTGGCGCTGGACAACGCCTACCGCCGCTGCGACCTGGCGCTGGACCATGCACAGGAGGTGCCGCCGGTGCCGGCCGACACGGTGCGCCAGGCGGTCATCGATGCCCGCGCGCTGGGCGTGCAGGCCACGGCCAGCTCCATCCACATCAACCTCTGGCTGGGCGACTTCAGCAAGAAGGCCGCCTCGCTGGCCTGGCTGCGCCGCCACCACGGCTGGACGCCGGGCGAGCAGCCGGGCTACGTGGCCTTCGTGGGCGATTCGCAGAACGACGCCCAGATGTTCGAGACCTTCCCGCGCAGCGTCGGCGTGGCCAACATCCGGGCCCACCTGCCGTCCCTGCCGGTGGCGCCGGCCCACATCACCCAGGCGCCCGGCGGGCTGGGCTTTGCCGAGTGGGTCAACGAGGTGCTGATGCCATGCTGATCGCCCAGCTGAGCGACTGCCACATCACCCGCCCCGGCACGCTGGCCAGCGGCCGGGTGGACACCGCCGCGCTGCTGCGGCAGGCAGTGGCCAGCGTGGCCGCGCTGGACCCGGCACCCGACCTGGTGCTGCTGACCGGCGACCTGGTGGACGGCGGCGACCCCGCCGAATACGCCCGGCTGCGCGCGCTGCTGGCGCCCTTGCGCCCGCCGTGGCGGCTGCTGCCGGGCAACCACGACGCGCGGGCCGCGCTGCGCGAGGCCTTCCCCGAGCAGCCCTGGGCGGCCGGGCTGCCTTTTGCCCAGTGGGTGACGGACCTGCCCGACCCGGCCGGCACGCTGCGCCTGATCGGGCTGGACACCGTCATCCCCGGCGCCCCGGGCGGCGCGCTGTGCCGCGACCGCCTGGCCTGGCTGGCCGACACGCTGGCCCAGGCCCCGCAGCGCCCCACGCTGCTGGTGCTGCACCACCCGCCGCTGCGCACCGGGCTGGAAGAGATGGACGGCATGGCCCTGGCGGAAGGGCGCGAGGCGCTGGCCGGCCTGCTGGCGCGCCATCCGCAGGTGCAGGCGCTGCTGTGCGGCCACCTGCACCGCCACATCCACGGCCAGTGGGCCGGGGTGCCGGTGATCGTGGCGCCGGCCACCGGCCACCAGATCGCGCTGGACCTGCGGCCCGGCCGGCCGGCGATGTTCAACCTGGAGCCGCCGGGCTACCTGCTGCACCGCTGGACGCCCGGCGAGGGCCTGGTCACGCTGGGCGCGGTGACGGGCGACTGGCCCGGGCCCTATCCGTTCTGAGCGGCCGGGCGGCGCCAGACGGCGCTCAGAGCAGGTGCTTGCTCTTGAGGTGCTTGACCAGCCCGCAGTAGCCCTGGGTCATCAGGATCTCGTGCTCCGTCTGGGCCGGCAGCAGCTCTTCCTTGAGCTTGGCCGCGGCCTCGGTGCCCTGGGCGTTGCGCAGAAAGCCGATCGTCTCCTCGAACTTGGAGACCTCGGTCTTGCAGGCGCGCTCGCCGGGTGAGGAGGGCACCGCATCCTGGGCGTGGGCCACGGGCGTCAGGCCCAGGGCCCACAGCAGCGACAGCCCACCCAGGCGGGACCACAGGGGAAACGGCAGGGCAAGGGTGGGCATGGCAAGACAGCGTGAGGACGACGCCCCCACGCAAGCAGGATGGATGCCACCCGCCGCGCCGGCTTACGGTTGGTGACAGACCGCCTCGACGTTGTGCCCGTCCGGCCCGATGACGAAGGCGGCGTAATAGGCCGGGTGGTAGTGCGGGCGCAGGCCCGGTGGGCCGTTGTCCTGCCCGCCGGCGGCCAGGGCCGCCCGGTAGAAGGCGTCCACCGTGGGGCGGTCGGCCGCGGTGAAGGCCAGGTGGATGGGGGTGGGCGGCACGTCATCCTGGTGCAGCCACAGCGAGGGCTTGCCCGGCAGCCCCAGGCCGACGCCGTAGTCGCCCTCCATCACCACCCCCACCCCGAGCGGGGCCAGGGCCTGCAGGAAGAAGGACCGGCTGGCGGGCAGGTCGCTGGCACCGAAACCAATGTGGTCGAACATGGAGGCCTCCTGATCCGAGCGGGGATGGGACAGAACCCCCAGTGTGCACGGCCGGGGGGCGCTGTCAACGCGGGGCCGTCCCTGGCGGTGGGGGGCGGCGTGCCTGGGCCCGGATGGCGCGGACCTGCGCCGCCGGCAGGCCCAGCGCGCGCAGGAAGCGCGCATGGCCGTCGGGGTCCTGCTGTTCGAACTCGGCATGCCAGAGCTGCATGTCGGGCGGGCTGAAACCGGCGCGCTGCAGCAGGGCCACCCAGTCGGCCTTGCTCTGGCAGGCCGGCACCTGGCCGAGGGCGGGGTCGGTCAGCAGGCGGGCCAACAGGCGCTGCTGGTGGCGCAGCCGGGTCATCTCCTGGGCCAGCTCCAGCAGCCGGTCCTGCAGCAGCGCATGGGCCGGGCGTGGCGGCGTGGGCTGGTCCGGCGCCGGCGGGGCCGCCAGCAGGGCCGCGATCGCCGCCAGGGGCAGGCCGGCGTCCCGCAGCCGCCGGATCTGCTGCAGTCGCTGCACCTGGGCCGGCCCATAGAGGCGGTAGCCGGCGGCGCTGCGGCCGGCGGCGGGCAGCAGGCCCAGCGCCTCGTAGTGCAGCACCGAGCTGCGCGCCAGGCCGCTGGCCCGCGCCAGCCGGCCCAGGGTCAAGGGCGGGGAGGCGGGGGGACGGGACATGGTGGCAAGGGTAGCCGGTCGGGCGCCACGAAGTGCTGGCGCGCGGCGTCCGAACGCAGACGGTCGGGCGAGTAGTGGCGCGTCAACAGGCCCCAGGCATCGCTGCGCAGGGCTGGTTCGCGCTGCAGGCAGCGCTCCCAGGGCTCGCCGGGGGTGCCGGCGCCGGCGGCCGCCATCAGCAGCAGCAGGGCCTCGGTGACGGTGGCGTTCACCTTGGCGGGCACGCCCAGCCGGGTGGCCAGCCGGCGCAGGCTGGCCAGGTACAGCGGCCGGGCCTCGACCAGCGGATGGCGGCTCAGCAGCAGGCCGGCGGCGCGCAGGTGGCCGGCATGGTCGAAGGCGCTGGCCGGCAGCTCGGCGGCCAGGAAGGCGGCCAGCCAGCGGGCGTCGTCGTCGTGCGGGGGCGGGTTGGGGAGGGTGTCGGGGGCGGTCATGGTCTTGCCGTGCGGTGTCGAGACACCCAGCTTCCACCTGACCCCTGCCGTCAGGTCAAGCGGGCGTCACAAGCGCGTCATGCCCGGCCCGCAACCTCGGCCGGATGATCCCGACGCTCGACCTGGTGTATTTCAATGCCGGCGGCGGCCACCGTGCCGCCGCCCAGGCCCTGCAGGCCGTGCTGCCCCAGCGGGCCGGGCGGCCGCTGCGGGTGCGGCTGGTCAACCTGATGGAGGTGCTGGACGCGCAGGACCGCTTCCGCCGCCTGACCGGCATGGCGCCCGAGGACGTCTACAACCGCCGGCTGGCGCGCGGCTGGACCCTGGGCCTGGCGCAGGAGCTCAAGCTGCTGCAGGCCACGCTGCGCCTGGCCCACCCCTGGCTGCTGCGCACGCTGCAGGCCCACTGGGCCGAGACCCGGCCCGACGCGGTGGTCTCGCTGATCCCGAACTTCAACCGCGCCCTGTACGAATCGGTGCAGGCCGCGCGGCCGGGCACGCCCTGCGCCACGGTGCTGACCGACCTGGCCGACCACCCGCCGCACTTCTGGATCGAACCCGGGCAGGACCAGCACATCGTCTGCGGCACCGAGCGCGCGGTGCAGCAGGCGCTGGCCCAGGGCGTGGCGCCGCGCAACGTGCACCGCGTCTCGGGCATGATCCTGCGCCCGGCCTTCCACGCGGTGACGCCGCTGGCCGAGGCCGCGCGGGCCGAGGCGCTGCGCGCCCTGGGCCTGCAGCCGGGCCGCCCCACCGGGCTGGTGATGTTCGGCGGCCAGGGCTCGATGCAGATGCTGCGCATTGCCCGCAGCCTGCCGCAGGTGCAGCTGATCCTGGTCTGCGGCCACAACGCGGCGCTGGCCGAGCGCCTGCGCGCGCTGCCGCGGCCGGACGGCGGCGCCGCGCGGGCGGTGCTGGGCTTCACCGCCGACGTGGTGCACTACATGCAGCTGGCCGACTTCTTCGTCGGCAAGCCGGGGCCGGGCTCGCTCAGCGAGGCGGTGCAGATGGGCCTGCCGGTCATCACCTTCGAGAACCGCTGGACCATGCCGCAGGAGCGCTACAACGCCCAGTGGGTGCGCGAGCTGGGGCTGGGCGAGGTGGTGCCCTCGGTCAAGGCCATCGCCGGCGGCGTGGCGCGGCTGCTGGCCGACCTGCCGGCGGCCCAGGCGCGGGTGCGTCGGGTGCACAACCAGGCGGTGTTCGAGGTGGCCGACCTGGTGGCCGGCCTGCTGGAACAGGTGCCGGTGCGCGCGCCGGCCCCCTGGCCGCAGGCCGGGGCGGCCCCGGTGGCGATGGCGCCGGCAGCGCGCTGAAGCGGCCCGGGGCGGACCTCAGCGGCCGCCGTAGTAGTACTTGGTGCTGCGCGCCCAGCCGCTGTCCGGCCAGAGCCGGTGCAGGGTGCGGAAGGCCTCGCGCGAGTAGGTCGGCTCGGGCAGCGGCTGGCCGTTGGCCGGCAGCGGGGGCCGGCATTCGTTGCGGGTGCTGGCGACGAAGAAGTGCAGCGCCTTGGGGGCCTCCGGGTCGGCCGGCTTGCCCTGGGCCCAGGTCAGCAGCGTGGGCGCCAGGTAGGCGTTGCGGTTGGGCAGGGCGTCCAGCACGGCCTGCTCGCGCCGGGCCTCGGCCTGCTGGGCGGGGCTGAGGAAGGCCGGCAGCACGGCGTTGAGCGGGTCCTGCTCGCCGGTGCCCCAGCCGGCGCAGCCCCATTCGGTCGGGTTGCCCTGCGGGTTGATGCGGTGCGGGTGCAGCTCCGGCGTGTTGACGAAGATGACGGTGGCGGCCAGGCGCTTGGCCTCGGGCGTGCGGGCCTGCACGAAGCGGGTGTAGAGCGCGGCGGTGGTGGCGCGGCCCTGGGCCAGGGTGGGCGCCCAGGTGTCGGCGGTGGCCCAGTCGCCCAGCAGCACGGCGCGGGTCCAGACGGCCTCGATCAGCTCGGTCTTCAGCGCGGGCGGCAGGTCGGCCCGGCCGGGCAGGGTCTTGAGCACCGACAGCGGCAGGGCGCGGTAGAGCCGGCGCGGGAAGTCCTCGTCCAGCCCGGTGTCCGGGGGCGTGGTGGTGGCGGCGGAAGAAGCCGGGGCGCTGGCCGCATCGGCGCGGGCGATCGGGGTGCCGGCCTCGGGTTCGGCCCGCTGGCGCGGCGCGGCGGCCAGGAAACCCTCCAGCGTCGGCGCCGTCACCAGCTTCAGGGCCAGCCAGCGGTTGCGGGTGGCGCGGTCCATCGGCTGCGGCGGGTGGGCCAGCAGGCGGCTGACCTCGGCATCGGCCGCGGCGGCCTGGCCGGCCTGGATCTGCAGCCGCAGCAGGTGGTAGCGCAGGTGCAGGTACAGCGGAGCGCTGGGCGGCACGGCCTCGGCGGCGCGGCGTTCGGCCGGGCTGAGCTGGCGGGCCGCCGGGGCCGTGCCAGCGGGCTGGGCGTGGCTCAGCAACGGGGCCAGCCACAGCGTGGCCAGGGCGCTGCCGGCCGGTGCGTGGTTGCCTTCGCGCCGGGCCAGGGCCATGGCGGCGGCCTGGGCCGTGTCGTCGCCGGCCTGCATCGCGCCGATCCAGCGTGTCATCGGGTCGGCCGCCTGCATCAGGCCGGGGCTCTGTTCCAGGCCGTCGAGCAGCACCAGGTAGTCGCTCAGCGCGCGCACGGCCGCCGCATCCAGCGGCACGTGGTCCAGCGTGCGGCCGAGTTCACTGGCGCGTTCGGCCGGCCGCAGCCGGGCGTCCACCCAGGTCAGCAGCGCGCCGGCCGGGGCGTCGTGCGGTGCCTGGGCCTGTAGCTCCTGCCGGGCCGTTTCCAGCCACTGGCGGGTGCGGGCGCTGTGCTCGGGCTGGCGATCCGGGCCGACAGCCAGCGTGGCCTGGCGCAGCAGGCAGCGGGCGGCCAGGTAGGCGCCCAGCGGCTGCCAGGGCGAGCTGCCGTCCAGCGCGATGGCCAGGAAGCGCTGGCGTGCGGCCTGGTACTGGCCGGCGTAGAACAGCGCGGCGGCGGTCTGGTAGGCGTGGTCGGCGCGCAGCCAGGCCGGCGCATCGGCCGGCAGGGCCGGGGGCAGCACGGCGGGTGGCTGGCTCACGTCGCCAAAGCGCAGGCCCTCGGGCGAGCAGTTGGCGAACACCGCGTCCTGCTGGGCCAGCCAGCGGGCGACCCATGGCGGGGTGGCCGCGCTCTGGCGTTGGCGTTCGGCCAGGGTCTGGCGGGCGCGGTTGAAGGCGTCCACCGGGCAGTTGAGGAAGAAGCTGTAGTCCGGCGTGGCGCGCTCGACCTCGATCTTCACCGGGCGGCCACCGGCCTGCTCGCGCGCGGCCAGCCAGCCGGCCACGCCGTTCTGCGCATCATCGTGGCGGGCCGTCCAGTCCGTCCCGGTGGGGCCGACGCGCCACTGGTCCAGCCGCAGCGCCGCGGTCTCGTCCGCGCTCAGCGGGTGGCCGTTGCCGGCGCGCCAGGCCAGGGCCAGAAAGACCCGCCAGTAGCTGCCGGGCAGCACGCCCAGCCGACCGGCGGCGTAGCCGCTCAGATCGCGGGTGGGCACATGGTGCTCGGGGGCGAAGCTGTTTTCCTCGTAGCCGTCACCGCCGCTGGCCTGGGCGGGCAGCGTGAACAGGCTGGCCATGGCCAGGCCAAGGGCGGTCAGGGTGAGGCGGGTGGCAGGGCGGTCCATTGGTCGCGGGTCCAGGGCTGGGGGGAGAAGTGGTAGCGCCGCGCCACGCGCAGGCCGACCACCGCGGGTTCGTCGGTGGCGGTGCCGGCGGCCTGCTGGCAGCGCGGGCGGGGAAAGCGGCCGTCGCGCGCCAGCAGCGCGCGCAGCGCGTGGTCGTCGCGGTCCATGCGAAAGGCCATCGGCACGATCTCGTCGGCCGGCAGCGCGTCCAGCCAGGCGTCGCCGGCGCACCAGGAGGCCAGCGCCGTCATCGACAGGGCCACGCGGGGCGGCAGGCGAGCGCGCAGCGCGCGCACCACCTCGGCCAGAAAGGGCCGCTGCGAGCGGCGCACCTCGAAATCCAGCTGCAGCGCGGGCGGCTGCTGCCCGTGCACCAGGCGCAGCGCGGCGGCGACGATGGCGTCCTGCTGCACGGCGTTGAGGGCCGGATGGTCGCGCGGGTCGGCGTCCACATGCAGCACCGGCAGCAGCACCGTGCCCGGCGACACCCGCAGCGGCTGGGCGCGGGGGTGCAGCTCGACGCCCTCGCCGCGCAGGCGCACCGAGGTGGCCAGCCAGGCCACGCCGGTGCCGGGCGGCAGGCCGCGCAGGTCCTCGGGCCGTTCCCAGGCCCACAGCAGGCGCGGCGGCAGCGCGGCCAGGCCGGCGTGCGGCGCGGGCGCCAACCCGGTGCTGCCACGCAGCCCCAGGCCCAGGCCGAGCACCAGAGCGGCCCCGGCCAGCCAGGGCAGGAGGGACCGGCGGGGCAGGCGTGACATGGCGGGCACTCTAGCAGCGGGGCGCGGGCCTGCCATCCGTCCCACGGGGGTGTCGCGCGGCTGTCATCACGCTGGCACGCGGGGCGGCTCTACTGCGGGGTTTTCAGGTGCTCGGGCCGCGGCCCAGGGAGGCGGCAGCGGCATGCCACGGGGTTTTCTTCTGCTGATTGCGGCGCAGTTCACGTCGGCCCTGGCCGACAACGCGCTGCTCATCGTGGCCATCGCGCTGTTGCAGCAACAGGGCCTGCCCGGCTGGTGGGCGCCGCTGCTGAAGTTCTCCTTCACGTTGTCCTATGTGCTGCTGGCGCCGGTGGTGGGGCCGCTGGCCGACGCCGTGCCCAAGGCCCGGCTGATGGCCTGGATGAACGGGCTGAAGATGCTGGGCCTGGGCGGCATGCTGCTGCCGCTGCACCCGGTGCTGGCCTATGCGGTGGTGGGCCTGGGCGCGGCCGGTTATGCGCCGGCCAAGTACGGCCTGGTGACCGAGCTGGTGCCGCCGCAGCGGCTGGTGGCCGCCAACGGCTGGATCGAGGTTTCCATCGTCTGCGCGGCCCTGCTGGGCACGGTGGTGGGCGGGGGGCTGGTGTCGGCGCCGATGCAGGCGCTGGGGTTGAATGTCTCGCTGGTGGGGCTGCTGGCGCTGTATGGGCTGGCGGCGCTGCTGCAGTGGGGCGTGCCCGACAGCGGCGCGCGCTACCCCCGGGCCGCCTGGCACCCGCGGGCCTTGTCACGCGACTTCTGGGGCGCCCACCGGCGGCTGTGGCGGGATGCGGCCGGCGGCCTGTCCCTGTCCGTCACGACGCTGTTCTGGGGTGTGGGCGCGGTGCTGCAGTTCGCGGTGCTGCGCTGGGCCACCGAGCGGGTGGGGCTGGGGCTGGACCAGGCCGCCTACCTGCAGGCGGTGGTGGCGCTGGGCGTGGTGGCGGGGGCGGCCGGGGCGGGGCGCTTCGTGCCCCTGCGGCGGGCGATGCGGGTGCTGCCGGCGGGCATTGCGCTGGGCGGGCTGATCGCGGCAGTGGCGCCGCTCAGCACGCTGGGGCCGGCCCTGCCGCTGCTGGTGCTGACCGGCGCGGTGGGCGGCATCCTGGTGGTGCCGATGAACGCGCTGCTGCAGCACCGTGGCCACCAGCTGCTCACCGCCGGCCGCTCCATCGCGGTGCAGGGCTTCAACGAGAACCTGAGCGTGCTGGCGATGCTGGGTGTCTACGCCGGCCTGCATGCGCTGGCGCTGCCGCTGGTGCCGCTGATGATGGGCTTTGGCGGCCTGATCGCCGTCTTCATGGTGGCGCTGATGCTGCGCCGCGGGGCGCGCCGGCGCGCCCAGGCCTCAGGCGCGGGCCAGCGGTGAGGCGGCCGGTGCCCGTTGGGGCGCGGCGGTGACCGGTCGGCCGGCGATCAGGTCGGCGTAGAGGCGTTCGATCTGGTCGATGATGCGTTCCCAGCCCAGGGTCTCGGCGGTGAGACGGGCGTTCTGGCCCATCACCCGCAGGCCCTCGGGGTCGCGGGCCAGGTCCACCGCCATGCGCTGGAAGGCGGCCATGTTGCCGAAGGGGGCCAGCATGCCCGAGTGCTGCGGGCGCACCAGCTGGCCGGCGGCCGCGTAGTCGAAGGCCAGCACCGGCAGGCCGCTGGCCATGGCCTCGGGCGTGACGTTGCCGAAGGTCTCGGTCAGGCTGGGGAAGAGCAGCAGGTCGGCGCTGGCGTAGTGGGCGGCCAGGTCCTCGCCATGGCGCATGCCGGCGAAGATGGCCTCGGGCAGGCGCTGCTGGATCTCCTTGCGGGCCGGGCCATCGCCTACCAGCACCAGGCGGGCGCGGGGCTGGGCCTGGCGCATCGCCTCGTAGGCCTCGACCAGCGTGCCCAGGTTCTTCTCGGCGGCCATGCGGCCCACGTGCAGCACGACCAGGTCGTTCGGCGCCACGCCCCACTGCTCGCGCAGCGCGGCGCTGCGGCGCAGCGGGTTGAACAGCACCGTGTCCACCCCGCGCGAGACCACCATCACATTGCGGAAGCCGTAGTCGGCCAGCTGGCGGCGCAGGCCCTCGTCGGGCGTCATCGTGCACTGCGTCAGGTTATGGAACTTGCGCAGGTAGGCCATGATGGGCTTGTGCAGCCAGCCCACGCCGTAGTGCTTGCTGTAGGCGTGGAAGTTGGTGCGGAAGTCCGAGCACAGCGGGATCTTCAGGTGCACGGCGGCCTGCAGCGCGCACCAGCCCATCGGCCCTTCGGTGGCGATGTGCACGATGTCGGGCCGCTGGGTGGACCACAGCTTGACCAGGGTGCGCTTGGAGGTCAGCCCCATGCGCAGCTGCGGGTAGCGCGGGATGGGCAGGCCGCGCATCAGCACCTCGTGGAAGCTCTCGCCGTCGATCGCGCGTTCACCCTTCGTCTGACCCGGGCGGATCAGCTGCAGATCGTGGTTGTGGGCCCGCAGGCCCTCCACGACGCTGGCGATGGTGCGCGCCACGCCGTTGACTTCGGGGGGGTAGGTCTCGGTGACCACCGCGATGCGCAGCGAGCGACGCTGGGCGGGGTAGTCGTCCACGAGGATGTCGGTGGCTGCGGTGGTGTCCATGCGCCGATGGTGAGCAGGCTTCGCAACAATCCGATGACGGTGCAGACCCGCCACACGACAGGGGATCGTCACGGCAGCTTCATCAAGCCTCGTCATGCTCCGGTCACTCATTTTTCTTGGAGCCGACCCGGTGAACGAGTTCATGAAGCTGCTGCGGGAGCAGCGTTGGGATGACCATCGCTTCTATCACCAGTGCCGTATCAACCAATCCTTGCACCTGCTGAGCGCGCTCAGCTTCCTGGTGGCCTATGCGTTGCTGTTCATCGACCCGGCCGCCGCCGGGTTGCTGGGCTGGGGGGTGTCGATGGTGAGCCGCCAGGCCGGCCACTTCTTCTTCGAGCCGCGCGGCTACGACCGCGTCAACGACGTGAGCTTCCAGTACAAGGAAGACGTCAAGGTGGGCTACAACCTGCGCCGCAAGGTGGTGCTGATGGGCATCTGGGTGGCGGTGCCGCTGCTGCTGGCGCTGTCGCCCAGCCTGTTCGGCCTGATCGAGCCGGCCGGCGAGACGGGCGGGCTGGTGTCGGGCTACTGGCACGACGTGGGCATCTTCTGGCTGGCGCTGGGCGCGGGTGGCCTGCTGTTCCGCACCGTGCACCTGTTCTTTCTGCAGGGTGTGATGGCCGGCCTGTGCTGGATGAGCAAGATCCTGACCGACCCGGTGCACGACGTGATGCTGTACTGGAAGTCGCCCTTCTACCTGCTGCGCGGCCAGCGCCTGGACCCGATGGAACATGTGGCCGAGCATGAACCTGAGGCCGAGGATGTCTCGCTGACCTGAGGGCCGAGAGCGCACTCTGAAAAGAAGGGCCCGCCGGTGCAAGCCGGCGGGCCCTTGTGCTTGCGGGGCGGCAGGGATCGCCGACTCAGCAGATGGTGACCCGAACCTTGGGCCAGCGCGCGGCGTAGCCTTTGCTGGCGGTGCGGTTCGTCATGACCCAGGCATCGCCGAGGAGATGTCGCCATGGGCAGCCTGCCACAGGCGAATGAGCTCGCCTGGATCGCTGGGCTGTGTGTCGAACCTGGCCACGTTGTCCGGCAGGAGGACCCAGGGCAGGGCGCTGCGGACCCACAGGTGTGCGATCGGGCTGAAGCGGTGGGATTCCTGCAGCGTGCCAGGAAACAGGATGGCGAGATCAGGCTGCGCGGCGGGTTCGGCCCACAGCCGGGTGTCGCACGCAGCACAGGCCCGGGCGCGGCGCGGCCGGCCCGGGCTGCCTTGAAATTCCAGCAGCACCGGTTCGCCCGAAAGCACCTGCAGGCTCTGCCGGGGCACCCACAAGACCAGTCGCATGGCGCCTCCGGTGCGGCGCTGGCAATCCCTGCAGTGGCAGGCGTAGCAGGTGAGCGGTTCGGCGTTCAGCTGGAACTGGACCTGGCCGCAGAGACAATGACCGAGATGGGGCGGTGGCATGGACGAGGTATTCAGCCACCTCCGCAAGCACGATTCAGCGCTTGCGCCAGTGGGCCAGCAGTTCGCGCAGGATACCGCGGCGGATGCCCTTGTCGCTCTGGCCGGGGGCCTGCCACCACCAGCCGTCGGCCTGCATGGCCTGGCAGGCGGCGACGAAGCGGCTGGCGATGCGCTCGAAGTCCTCGTCGGTGGTGGCCAGGCTGAAGATCAGCCGGCCGGTGCCCACCCAGCTCAGCAGCAGGCCCTGGTCGCGCAGGTAGAACTGCAGCATCCAGTTGTAGCGCGCCGGCTGGGTGTAATAGACGGTCCAGACGCTGGTCATGTTGGCCACCCGCACCGGCAGGCCGGCCACTTCCAGCCGGTGGTTGAGCTGCTCGGCGCGCTGGTCCTGCAGCGTGTCGAAGCGGGTGTACATCTCGGCCGCTTCCGGCGTGTCGAGGTAGTCCAGGAAGGCCGCCATCGAGGCCATCACATAGGGGTGTGAATTGAAGGTGC
>JAYSCA010000001.1:0-29917 GCA_041915165.1 Ideonella sp. | reverse complement strand
TCGGCGATGCAGCCATGCAGCAGCGCATCGAAATGGGCCTGGTCGCAGCGCTCGAAATCGCCTTGCTCGCGCATGTGGGCGTCGATGGTGCCGGCCTCGGCACCCGAGATCAGCCATTCGTAGAGGCCTTGCAGGGCCAGCTCGCGCGAGCGGCGGCGCGCGGACTTGGGCGCCGTTCGCTTGTGGGCGGGACGGGCCGGGGAGGAAGAGGTGTCGCTCACGGCAGTTCGTTCAACAGGTTGGCCATCTCGACGGCGACGCGGGCGGCATCACGGCCTTTTTCTTCCGCGCGAGCCCAGGCCTGGGCCTCGTTCTCGACGGTCAGGATGGCATTGGCAATGGGGATCTGGTGGTCCAGGCTGACGCGGGTCACGCCCGCGCCGCTCTCGTTGGACACCAGTTCGAAGTGGTAGGTCTCCCCGCGGATGATGCAGCCCAGGGCGATCAGCGCGTCGTAGTCGTCGCTGTCGGCCAGGGCCTGCAGGGCCAGCGGCACCTCCAGCGCGCCGGGGACGGTCACCACCTGGATGTCCTCCTCGCGCACGCCGCAGGCGGCCAGCTCGGCCAGGCAGGACGCCGCCAGCTGGGAGGTGATCGCGTCATTGAAGCGGGCGCGCACGATCCCGATGGCCAGCGTCTGGCCGTCCAGCGAGCCGCTCTGGCCCTTGTCTGCACCTTGCATGGGGTTCCTTCCGGGCGGGTTCAGGGTTGTTCGTCGGGGCGCACGAAGCCGGTCACTTCCAGCCCGTAGCCGGTCATGCTGGGCATGCGGCGCGGGTTGGCGAGCAGCTTCATGCGGGTCACGCCCACGCTGCGCAGGATCTGGGCGCCCACGCCGTAGGTGCGCAGGTCGAAGGCGTGCGGCGCGCGGTCGCCTTCGCCGGGCAACAGCCGGTCCAGCAGCAGCTCGCTGCTGTCCTGGGCGCAGTTGAGCAGCACGGCCACGCCCTTGCCGGCCTGTTGCAACGCGCTGAGCGCCTGCGGCAGGGGCCAGGAGTGGGTGCAGGGGCCGGCATCCAGCAGGTCCAGCACCGACAGGGGTTCGTGCACCCGCACCAGCACTTCATCGCCGGGCGCCCACTGGCCGCAGGTCAGCGCCAGATGCACGCCGCCGGTGCGGTCGCGGAACACATGGGTGTCGAAGCTGCCTTGCGGGGTCTGCAGCACGCGGCGGCCGGCCGGGGTCACCAGCGATTCGTTGCGGCTGCGGTACTGGATCAGGTCGGCGATGGTGCCGATCTTCAGCCCGTGTTCTTCGGCAAAGCGCTGCAGCTCGGGCAGCCGTGCCATGGTGCCGTCGTCGTTCATCACCTCGCAGATCACGGCGGCCGGGGTCAGGCCCGCCATGGCGGCCAGGTCGCAGCCGGCTTCGGTGTGGCCGGCGCGCATCAGCACGCCGCCGTCCTGGGCCTGCAGCGGAAACACGTGGCCGGGCTGCACCAGATCGCTGGGCTTGGCGTCACGGGCCACGGCGGCCTGCACGGTGCGGGCGCGGTCGGCGGCCGAGATGCCGGTGGTCACGCCTTCGGCGGCTTCGATCGACACGGTGAACGCGGTGCCGTGCGGGGCGCCGTTGTGGGCCGTCATCGGTCGCAGCTGCAGGCGTTCGCAGCGCTCGCGGGTCAGCGTCAGGCAGATCAGCCCCCGGCCGTACTTGGCCATGAAGTTGATCGCCTCCGGGGTGACGTGGTCGGCGGCCAGGATCAGGTCGCCTTCGTTTTCCCGGTCTTCTTCGTCAACCAGGATCACCATGCGACCGGCGGCCAGTTCGGCCACCAGCTCGGGAACAGGGGAGATGGGCATCCCTCGATTGTAGGCGGGCTGTCAGGCTGACGTGCGGGTCCGCCGGCGCAGGCGCAGGCGCAGATCGGCCCCGATCGGGGTCTGGTCGTGGAAGGCGTAGCGCCAGGCGCCGTCGAGGGTCGTCAGCGCGGGCAGGGCGGCCATGCCACGCCCGGCGCCCAGCAGCATCGGGGCCAGGTAGACCAGGTGTTCGTCGACCAGATCGGCGGCGATCAGGCTGCCGTTCAGGCGGGGGCCGGCTTCCACATGCAGCTCGTTGATCGGCCGGCGGGCCAGGTCGGCGAGCACGGCGGCCAAGTCCACCCGGCCGGCCGCGCCGGGCAGCAAGACGATCTCGGCGCCTTGGGCCGCGAGGGCCGCGACCCGCGCCGGGGCGGGGGTGGCGGCATAGAAGACCAGCGGGCCCTCGGCCTCGAACATGCGGGCGGATGGCGGGGTGTCCAGCCGGGCGTCCACGATGGCGCGCAGCGGCTGACGCGGCGTGGGCACCAACCGTACATCCAGCCGGGGGTCGTCCGCCAGCACCGTGCCGACGCCGGTGAGCAGGGCGCCGGCGCGGCGGCGCCAGGCATGGCCGTCGCGTCGGGCGTCCGGGCCGGTGATCCACTGGCTGACGCCGTTGTCCAGCGCGGTGCGGCCGTCCAGCGAGGCGGCCACCTTCAGCCGCACCCAGGGGCGGCCGGTGCGCATGCGATGAAAGAACCCGATGTTCAGGGCTTCGCAGGCCTCGACATGGGCCGCAGGCGCCTGCACCACGGTGATGCCGGCGGCGCGCAGCCGTGCCAAGCCCTGGCCATTCACCAGCGGGTTCGGGTCGCCCGCGGCGACCACCACCCGTCCGATGCCGGCAGCGATCAGGGCGTCACAGCAGGGGGGCGTGCGGCCGTGGTGGGCGCAGGGCTCCAGCGTCACACAGGCCGTGGCGCCGTGCACGTCTTGCCCGGCTGCGGCGGCGGTGCGCAAGGCCATCACCTCGGCATGGGCCTGGCCGGCCGGCTGCGTGTGGCCTTCGCCCAGCAGCGTGCCATCGGCCGCCGTGATGACGCAGCCGACCCGCGGGTTGGGCTCGGTCAGGCCCACCGCCTGTTCGGCCAGGGCCTGGGCACGCGCCATCCCGGCGGCGTCGGCGGGGGAGAACTCGGGTGACAGGGTAGGGGGCATGGTGGCGGGCGGGGCCTTGGGCGGGCGCATTCTCCCCCCGAAAGTGGGACTTCCGTGGAAGGATGACCCCGTCCGCCCGTCTTCCCACAATCAGCCCTGGAAGCCGACAGGGGCGCTGTACGGCCCATCAGACACACCGCAAGGGAGGAAATGATGGCTGGAAGGTGGGGGATTGGGGGCGGGCGCCGGGCGGCCCGCGGGGTGACGCTGGTCGAGACGATGGTCACGGCCAGCCTGGCGGCGGTGATCATGGGGATCGCGGTGCCATCGATGGTGGCGATGCAACACCGCCAGGCCGTGGCGGCCGAGACGGCATCCTTTCGCCAAGGGGTGCACCGGGCGCGGTCAGAGGCGCTGCGGCGCGGGGAGACCGTCACCCTGTGCGCCTTGGCGCCGGAATCGGTGCCGACCGGCGAGCCGCAGTGTCTGGAAAGCGGGCGCGACTGGAGCACGGGCTGGCTGGTGTTCATCGACCGCGGCAACACCGGCATCCGGGAGGGCGATGACCCGGTGCTGATGGTGCACCTGCAGCGGGCCTCGGCGGGCAGCGTGGCGGCCACGGTGAAGGCCTTGACCTTCCATGCGCAGGGGTTCTCCAGCAATGCGGCCTCGCATTTCCGCTTCGTGCCGCCGGGGGCCGCGCCGGACAGCCGGGGCGTGCCCGGCAGCCTGCTGGTGTGTGTCAACAAGCCCGGGCGTGTCCGCCAGACCGAGGCCGACGACTGCGCCTGAGCGGCACTGACCGTTTGTCCGCTGGCGTGTGCCGTTCATCGCCAGCCCACTGCGCGCGCGAGGGCATTTGGGGCACCATGTAAAGATGGCTTGCTCGTCTGTGTCCCATTCGTTCTCTCCGGCGCGTGTTCGCGTCCGGGGGGTGACGCTGATCGAATTGATGGTCACGTTGGCGGTGGCTGTCATCTTGATGAGCGTGGCTGCGCCGGCGATGCAGTCGTTCGTCGCGGCACGGGCCACTGCAGGGGCGGCCGACGATTTGTGGCAGGCCCTGCGGCTGGCCCGTTCCGAGTCGCTCAAGCGTCTGGCACCGGTCACCATCTGTGCAACGAACGATCCCAATGCGGCCAGCCCGAACTGCCATGGATCGGATTGGCAGAGCGGCTGGCTGATCTTTGTCGACAACGACCGGGATGCGAGCGTGGGCGCCAACGAGGTGGTGCTGCGGGTGGGCAGTCCCACGTCCAAGGTGGGCGGGCTGGCTGAGGACAACGCGACCGCGGCGGTGACCTTCGAGGCCAATGGTTTGGCCGGTAGCAAGATGGACTTCACCGTGACGCCCCGAGTGGCGGACACCAGCAGCAGCACCTACACCGCCAATGTGCGGTACGTCTGCGTGAAGGTGGCCGGGCAGATCAAGGTCACGAAGGGGAGTGGCAACAAATGCTGAGGCAGGCATCCCGCCGGCGGGTCGCCGGTTCGTCTTTGATCGAGGTTCTGGTGGCCATCCTGGTGGTGTCCCTGGGCATCCTCGCGATGGCGGGGTTGCTGGGGGTGGCCACGCGGTTCGGCAAGACCACGGAGTTCCGGTCGGTGGCCACCTTGCTGGCAGCGGACATGGCCGACCGCATGCGGGCCAACTACTTACCCAGCGATCCAAAGTGGAAACCCAATATCAATGTGTTGAACAATGCGACGCTGGCGCTGGGGGCCCCGGCCGCAGTGGCTTGTGCCAATCCGGATAACTGTCAGCGCGACGAGATGGCGGCGGTGGATCTGGCCGCTTGGCAGGCCGCGCTTTACAAATCCCTTCCCAGTGGCACAGGCTATATCAACCCTACCGACGCAAGTGGCACTTTGTACGACCTGTGGGTGATCTGGCGGGACCCCGATGCGGAGGGCACCAACGTGGTGGGCAACGCCAGCAATGTGGCGGGCAAGTCGGCCTGCCCCCCGAATTTCTCCACCGCAGCGGCGCCGCGCTGCATGCATTTCCGGATCAGCCTGTAGAGGACCGCATGACGTCTGGGAATTCCCTGCCGCGCATGCGCGGCTTCACGTTGGTTGAACTGATGGTGTCACTGGCTATCGGTCTGGTGGTGCTGGCGGCGATGTACGCCAGCTACCAGGGCGCCAGCCAGACAACCCAGGTGGGCCGGGCCCTGGCCCAGATCACCGAGGACGCCAGCGCCGCCATGGGCATTTTGCGTGCCCAGGTGAGCAATGCGGCCTACAGCGCCCCGATAGGGGGGCCGGTGGGCACCGGCACCGGGTTCACCCGCAATGCCGTGACCGATAGCTGGGTGCGGGGTTGCGATACTGATTTTGCAGACCTGTCCAAAGACATTGACCAGCTCACCTGTGGTGCCGCGGGCAAGGATGCTCTGGCCGTGGCCTTCGAGGCCAATGAGTTCAACAGCATCACCAAGACGGTGGCTGGGGTGAAGGTGCCGCTGGATTGCCTGGGAAACACCCTGGCGCTGGCAAGCGGCTATTACCTGCAATACAGCCGTTTCTACATTGCCAATGGGGCGCTGTTCTGTCGGGGGCCGGGCAATGCCAGCGGGCAGGCCTTGGTGGAGAACATCAGCGACATGCAGGTCACCTATGGGGTGGCAGCTCCTGGCGCCAATGTGGCCACCACCTACAAGACGGCGACGGAGGTCACAACAGCGGGCACCTGGCCCCAGGTGGTCTCGGTGCGGGTGTGCCTGATCGTGCGCAGTGCCGACCCCGTGTTGGACGCGACGACGGCTTACCAGGGCTGCGACCCCTTCGCTGCCGCCACCTCGCCAACTGCAGGAGATCGGTACATGTACCGGGCGTTCACCTCCACCTTCCTGATCCAGAACCGCCGGGGGACTGCGCTGTGAACGCGAGGCCATCTGCCACCGGGGTGGCTGCTCAGCGGGGCGCGACTCTGATCGTCGCGCTGGTGATGCTGGTGATCATCGCGCTGATGTCTGTGGCGGTGATGCGTGGCGCACTCACCTCCGATCTGATCGCGAACAACGCCCGCGCGCAAACCCAGGCGCAGCAGTACGCCGAGCTGGCTTTGCGGTACTGCGAACGGTGTTCGGGCCATGTCGTGAATCCGGCCACCTATCCCAATTGCGGCACCCCTGGTTTTGCCATCCTGCCGCCACTGCCGGACAACAACGGTAACCCGGCTGATGGGCTGCCGACGCGCTGGGGCACGTTCTCCAACTGGTTTGGGGGCGGCGCCGTGGCCACCACGGTACCCAATTCGGTGCTGGTGTCGTCGGCCAGCCCGGTTCTGCCACCCCCCCCGCAGTGTCTGGCGGAATACACCGTGCTCAACGATGGCACGACCCAGGCCCTGCTGGTGACGGCCCGCGGGTTCAGCCCGGATTATCAAGAGGACGCCCAGGGGCGGACGACGGCAGGTTCCGTCGTCTGGCTCCAGTCCATCTCACGCATCAACTGAAGCCGGAATGGCCACCGCGCCGTTCCTGGGGAGACGCCTCATGAGCACGACCCTTCGCCATTTCCTTCTTCAGCGGCCGACGTGGGCCGGTCCCCTGGCCTTGAGCCTGGCCGCCCTTGCCGCGACCGTGGCAGGGGCCACGGAGCCTTCGCAGAGTCCGTTGACGAGCAGTTCGGGGGCGGTGCCGCCGCCGAACGTGATGATCACGATCGACGATTCGGGATCGATGCTGTTTGACGCCATGCCGGAAGGCGAATTTACGCTCAACGGTTATTTGGTGACCGTGTTCGATCAATGGGCAGGGGCCTTTCCTAGAGACCCGCGCAAGCAGACGGACTATAACTACGAACCTTGTGTGGCGCCGGCCGAGCCCACCCCGAGGTCCGTGTATCAGATGCAGTTTCGGTCGCCGGACGTCAACACCATCTACTACAATCCAGACATTCACTACCTGCCTTGGGTGAATCCCACGCCCAACGGCAGTGGGGTCTTCGTCCGCCGGGACAATACCGATCCCACTCGAGCTCCTTGGGATCCCGCGGGGCTGGTTTCAGGGACCTACAACCTGGTTACCACCAAAACGATTACTGGCGGGACGTGGTGCACGGATGCCAGCACCATCGTGAACGATGGAGATAATTCAAGGAAATTTGCGCCTGGTCTGGTATATCGGCTGAAGGCCGGTGCGGACCCAACCAAAACCAGCAGCTACACCGCTTATAACGTCAATGCGACAAACGGAAGCCATGCCCCAGCGGTGTCGGCGGCTGGGCGGGACGATTGCCGGGATGCCAGTGGGCAGCAGGTCCAGTGCACGCAGCAGCAGGAGCTGCAGAACTTTGCCAACTGGTTTTCCTACTACCGGATGCGAGAGTTCATGGCCAAGGCGGCCATTTCGGAGTCCTTCACCAATTTCAAGGATCAACTGAGGGCGGGATGGGGGCGAATCAACAAGACTTCTGCCTCTACCGTCGAGGGCGGCGGTTCCGCGTCCTTCAAGGTGATTGAGCTGGGCGTGGCCCAGTTGGATACCAACTGGTTGGAAAAGGTGCTCACGGGTGTTCAGAGCATCGAATCCACCGGGGGGACGCCGCTGCGCACGGCAGTGGATGCCGTGGGCCGTTATTTCTACAACCGGAAGTCCGATGCCTACAGCCCATGGGCCACGGTGCCTGGGGCGACAACGGCGCCTGGGAATGGACGTTTGGCCTGCCGGCGGTCTGTCAATGTGCTGACCACGGATGGATATTACAACGACGATTACACTGCGGCAGGGGATCTGGATACTTCGACCAATACCTACAGTTATCCCTATAGTTCCACCAATCCTGGACAAAACCCCAACAGCTATACGCCTTTTCAGTATGTTCCGGGGCGCCCTTACAGTGATGCGCCAAACAAGTATTCAAATACCTTGGCGGATGCGGCCATGCGATGGTATATTCGGGACTTGGATACCACTATTGCAAACAACATCACGCCCGTAGATGGCGACATCGCTTTTTGGCAGCATTTGAGCCAATTCACGGTGGGGATTGGTGTCAAGGGGACCTTGGATGCGTCCACGGATGCCGCAAAGGCATCGACGCTGGCGCAGTTGGCCAATGGCACCGCCCGCTGGCCAGATCCGAGCCTTGGCAATGCCCAGAAGATTGACGATCTTTGGCACGCTGCCGTCAATACTGGTGGGGATTTTTCATCGGTCAAGAACGTGACGGAGCTGACGAATGCCCTGTCCAATGCGTTCGGCAAGGCGGTGGGCAATGATGGCCGGGAAGCCGGTGTAGCAACCGTGGCCTCCACCCTGGTGCAGGACAACATCAAGTTTGTCCCGACCTACCGATCCGGGGCGTGGACGGGGGATGTCCTGGCCTATCGCCTGGATACCAGTGGCAACGTGTTGGGGGGCGCCAATGCGGCACCGGTCTGGCAGGCTTCGAAGATGTTGCCCGACTTGGCCAGCCGAAACCTCTTCACATGGAGCGGTTCGTCGCCAGAGGCCTTTTCGGTCAACGGTCTGAGTACATCCGACAAGAGCCTGATCGTCGGTTCCTCGGGGTTTGTGGGCGATGACCTGGTCAATTACATCCGGGGTGACACCAGCAATGAAGGGGCGGCCAAGACCTTCCGTTCACGTGGCGGCCAGTTGCTTGGTGATTTCATCAATTCACCGCCGGTCTATGTCAAGAACCTGGTGAATCTGGGTTATGAAAAGCTGAGCGATACCACTTGGAACGCCGGGTACACCAGCTATTTGGCCCAAAAGGCGGCTCGGTCCGATGGCGTGGTGGCGGTGGGGGCCAATGCGGGCATTTTCCATTTGTTCCGGGGTAGCGACGGCAAGGAACTGTTCGGCTATGTGCCGCGGGTCGGCTTCCCGAACCTTCCCTTGGTGGCCTCCAAGACCTACGGGACGACAACCAACTACCACCATTTCTTCGTCGACGGCCCGACGGTGGAGTCAGATGCCTACATCACGCCACGTGGCGAGAGCAGCCCGCGGTGGACCAATGTCTTGGTGGGTAGCATGGGGGCCGGCGGGCGAGGGGTGTTTGCCTTGAACCTGGCCACCACCGATCCCACCACCGCCCTGGGTAGCAATGCCGTGCAATGGGAGTTGACCGACAACGACCTGGGCTATGTGCAGGGTGACATGCGGGTGGGGCCCATCCAGGGAGGCAAGCTGGCAGGGCAGTCTGGCTGGTATGCCTTCATCGGCAATGGTCCGTACAGCGCGAATGGCCATGCGGCGTTGCTGGTGGTCGATGTGCAAACCGGCAGCGTGGTCAAGTCGATCCAGGTGCCCACGGGATCGGGCAACGGGCTGGGCGGGGTGTACCTGCTGCGCAATTCCCATCAGGAGGTGTATGCGGCCTATGCTGGCGACCTGCTGGGGAATCTGTGGCGCTTCGACTTCACCGACGGGACGGATACATCGACCTGGAAGGTGTCGTTTGGTGGGGCGCCGCTGTTCATGGCCCAGGATGGCGCACGCGATGCGCAGCCCATCACGGCCGCGCCGATCGTGATGGCCCATCCGACCCAGGGTTATGTGGTGCTGTTTGGCACCGGCAAGCTGTTTGATGCGGCCGATGCCACCAGCACCGGCATGCAGTCTTTCTATGGGGTGTGGGATTCCACAGCCCGGGGGGCTGCTGGGGGAACCGTCAGCCCGTTCAACGGGGTGACCACCCCTCAGCGCAACGCGCTGGTTCAACAGACCATCGACCCCACGCCTGTGACGGTGACCCAGACGGTGAATGGCAAGACCGTCACCAACACCTACTACAAGTTGTCGTCGAACGCGGTCGATTGGACTGTCAAGAAGGGTTGGTACCTGGACCTGAACATCATGGCCGGTCAGCGGGTGGTTTACGCCCCGCAGAGCATCCTGAGCGTGGTCTATTTCAGTTCCATCGTGCCCGCTGCACCGGCGGACATGTGCGAAAGCAACGTGGGGACTGGCTACAACTTCATCGTGGACGCTGTCAGCGGTGCAGCACTGACCTCGCCGGTGTTTGACACCAATGGAGATGGCGTCATCAACGACTCCGACACCGTCGTGGCCGGTATGAAGAGTACAGCCGACGGCATCGACAAGTTGCTGAGCAACCAGGATGGGGTGGTGGGCGATCAGCCGCCGGTGGCGCAGTGTTTGCAGGACCCGAACCACAAGTGCCCGGACGGCTTTTGCCTGACGGTGATCGTCAACACCAGCAACGAGGCGGTGGAGTTGTGCGTGCCTGGGGGGCCGCCGCCCAACGGGAAGGTCATCACCGACCGCGTCTGGCGTCAAATCCTCAACCCACCCACGCCCTGAGGCGGCGAGGCAGGAACCCTATGTCGAACTCTGTCGTTGACCGGCCCTCGGCCCACCGCGGTTTCACCCTGATCGAACTGATGATTGTGGTGGCCGTGGTGGCCATCCTGGCGGCCGTGGCCTATCCGAGCTATGTGAGCCAGGTGCGCAAGGGCCGGCGTGCCGATGCGGAGACGGTGCTGCTGCAAGCCGAGCAGTTCATGCAGCGCTACTACAGCACCAGCCTCCAGGGCTATACCGGCGCGGTGCTGCCGGGCAACCTCACGACTTCGCCGGCGGGGGCCTCGGACAGCGCCAAGTACTACACGATCTCGGTGGAGATCTCGAACACAGGCCAGGGTTACACGCTGAGCGCCGAGCCGACCCAGTCGGGCGACCCCTGCGGCACCCTGACCCTGACGAGCACCGGTGCCAAGGGGCAGGACAGCAGCGCCACGACGGCGCAGTGCTGGCAGTGAGCCTGCGCGTCGGGCATTGACGGCGCGAGTTCAGATTTCCTTGATCAGGCGGCTGAACTCGTCCACGTCCTCGAAGCTGCGGTACACCGAGGCGAAGCGCACGTAGGCGACCTTGTCCAGGCGCTTGAGCTCGCGCATGACCAACTCTCCGACCCGGGTGGACGGAATCTCGCGCAGGCCGCTGGCCAGCAGCTTGTCCTGGATGCGCTCGATGGCGGCATCCACCTGTTCGATGCTCACCTGCCGCTTGCGCAGCGCCAGGGTCATCGAGGCGCGCAGCTTCGCCGGGTCGAACTCCACCCGGGCACCGCTGCGCTTGACGACCGCGGGCAGCGAGATTTCCGCCCGTTCGTAGGTGGTGAAGCGCTTGTCGCACTTGGTGCAGCGCCGGCGCCGGCGCACCACGTCGCCTTCATCCGATTCTCGGGTTTCGACGACCTGGGTTTCATCGTGGGCACAGTAGGGGCAGCGCATGGAAGGCTCCGACTCAAGAAAGGCCGGCTGGCGCCGGATAGGCGACGGGCCCGGCAACGTCTGGCGTTGGCGGGCCCGCGTTCATGCAATGGAGGGCAGCGGCAGCGCTTGCCACTCCCTGGCACAACTCAGCGATAGACCGGGAAGTCGCGCGTGAGGGCCGCCACCTGCTCGCGCACGCGGGCGATGTTGGCTTCGTCATGCGGGTTGTCCAGCACATCGGCGATCAGGTTGGCGGTGGCGCGCACCTGCTCTTCCTTGAAGCCGCGCGTGGTCATGGCCGGCGTGCCCAGGCGGATGCCGCTGGTCACCATCGGCTTTTGCGGGTCGTTCGGGATGCCGTTCTTGTTGCAGGTCATGTGCGCCGCACCCAGGATGGCCTCGGCTTCCTTGCCGGTCAGGCCCTTGGGACGCAGGTCCACCAGCATCACATGGCTTTCGGTGCGGCCGGAGACGATGCGCAGGCCGCGCGAGATCAGGGTCTCGGCCAGCACCTTGGCGTTCTTGGCCACCTGTTCCTGGTAGGTCTTGAACTCGGGGCTCAGCGCTTCCTTGAACGCCACGGCCTTGCCGGCGATGACGTGCATCAGCGGGCCACCCTGAATGCCGGGGAAGATCGCCGAGTTGATCTTCTTGGCGATGTCCTCGTTGTTCATCAGGATGATGCCGCCACGCGGGCCACGCAGGCTCTTGTGGGTGGTGGAGGTCACCACGTCGGCGTGCGGCACCGGGTTCGGGTAGACGCCCGCAGCCACCAAGCCGGCGTAGTGGGCCATGTCCACCATGAAGTAGGCGCCGATCTCCTTGGCCACCTTGGCAAAGCGCGCAAAGTCGATGCGCAGCGCGAAGGCCGAAGCGCCGGCGATGATCAGCTTGGGCTTGTGCTCACGCGCCAGGGCTTCCATGGCGGCGTAGTCGATGTCTTCGTTGGCGTCCAGGCCGTAGCTGACGACCTTGAACCACTTGCCGGACATGTTCAGCGGCATGCCGTGGGTCAGGTGGCCGCCTTCAGCCAGGCTCATGCCCATGATGGTGTCGCCGGGCTGCAGCAGGCCGAAGAACACGGCCTGGTTGGCTTGCGAACCCGAGTTGGGCTGCACGTTGGCGAAGTTGGCGCCGAACAGCTGCTTGACGCGGTCGATGGCCAGTTGCTCGACCACATCCACGTTCTCGCAGCCGCCGTAGTAGCGCTTGCCGGGGTAGCCTTCAGCGTACTTGTTGGTCAGCTGGCTGCCCTGGGCCTGCATCACGGCGGGCGAGGTGTAGTTTTCCGAGGCGATGAGCTCGATGTGCTCTTCCTGGCGTTGGTTCTCGGCCTGGATCGCGGCCCACAGCTCGGGGTCGACGTTGGCGATCGTCGATTGGGTACGGTCGAACATGGAAGCTTCCTTCAAGTCGGGGCGAGTTCACCCGGCGGCCTGCGTGTCAACGAAAAGCAGGTGCGGGTTGCCCAGGCGAACGGCAGATCGATCACCCCGGGGGCCGCAGACGCGGTGTCGGGGGACTTCACGCTTCCCGGTGGTGATCCACCTCGCAGGTCGGCCGGGGAGCTTGGGTGCCCGCCGACCACCTTCTATCGCCAGTTGCGTGAAGGTTGCTAGTGTAACTTCAGCCCGTCACCAGCGCGACATGGTCGTTCTTGTCCTGCAGGTGACCCACCGGCGGTTCGCTCTTGGCCGGGGTGGTCGGGGCGCTCAACTCGGCATGAGATGCCGGCACGGTCGGTGTCGCTGCAGCGGCGACCGCGTTCTGGGCGTTCACAGAGATTTTCTGCCCTGCGGCCACGCGGCGCAGCTTGTCCTGTTCGGCCAGCACGCGGCCGGCATAACCGCCGTCGCTGTCGGCATTGGCCGCCCCGACGTAGTAGCGCAGGCCGGCCTCGATGCCACCGGCGCGCGAGATGCATTCGCGCAGCACTTGCACACCCACCCGCAGGTTGGTCACCGGGTCAAAGGCCGTCAGGGCACCGCCGAAAGGCTGGTACTTCTGGTTGTGCACGCGGGTCATCACCTGCATCAACCCTTGGGCCCCCACGGCGCTCTGGGCGAAAGGATTGAAATTCGATTCGATCGCGACAACGGCCAAGATCAGGGTCGGATCCATGCCTGTGCGTTGGCCCACATGCCAGGCTTCCTGCACGAGGCGCGCCACGGGCTCTGGAGCCACCTTGTAGCGGCGAGCCAGCCAGTTGGTGACCACGGCCTGCTGCCGGCTGAGCGTCTTGGGGTCCACGGCCAAGGTGCTGGCGAGCATGGTCTCAGCCGGATCTTGCGGCGGATCGGCTTCTTCGGTGTCGTCGGTGGCATCGGCCACGTCTTGAGGGGCCAGCCGGGCTTGCAGCCAACCATAGGCCTGCTGTTCCATCGACGCACGCAGGTCAGCACGTCCGGCCAGGAAGATCGCGGCCGAAACGACCACCAATCCCACCAGGGCCAGCATGTTGTGGCTGACATCCAGCAGTCCGCGGCCCACGTCGCGCAGGAACACCCCTGTGCTGCGGGACACTGCGTCGGTCATGCGCTGCCACCATTGCGGTTCAGTCATGTCCTTCCTTTCTTCTTGGGTCGTCACCCATGCAAGGGTCTGTGCGGCATCGCGCCGTCGGTCAGACCAGGGTGGCGATAATCGGATGTTCTGCGGTGCCGGGGCTTTGTGCTCGCCGGCCTTCACGTCAGAACGGAAGGTTTCCCTGTCACGGCACCCCAGGGCGGGGCGCGGGCAAACCTGGAACTTGAGTTGACGAGCGGAATTGTAGGAAGAGCAAAAATAACCGGTCAAGTATATGGTCTTGATCTTTCATAACTTAAATGTATGAAATACCGTGATCTGAGAGGCTTCATCCAAGGCTTGGACCAGCGGGGCGAACTGCGTCGCGTGTCCCAATCCGTGTCACCGCGGCTGGAGATGACGGCCCTGGCGGACCGGGTCCTGCGTGCCGAGGGCCCGGCCCTGCTGTTTGAGCAGCCGATGGGCCACACGGTGCCCGTGCTGGCCAACCTGTTTGGCACGCCGCGGCGGGTCGCCTTGGGGATGGGAGCCGAAACGCTGGCCGACTTGCGCGAGGTGGGGCAACTTCTGGCCGCCCTGAAGGAGCCCGAGCCGCCGCGCAGTCTGCGCGAGGCGGGCAAGCTCTGGGACATGGCCAAGGCGGTCTGGGACATGAAGCCCGCCAAGGTGGGTTCACCCGCCTGCCAGGAGGTGGTGATCGAGGGGACGGCGGTGGATCTGGGCCGCTGGCCAATCCAATACTGCTGGCCGGGGGATGCGGCCCCGCTGATCACCTGGGGGCTGGTGGTGACGCGGGGGCCGCAAGCGGTGCCGCAGCCGCGGCTGCGGCAGAACCTGGGCATCTACCGCCAGCAGGTGATCGGCCGCAACGAGGTCATCATGCGCTGGCTGGCCCACCGTGGCGGGGCGTTGGACTTCCGCGAGTTCGCGCGGGTCCATCCGGGGCAGCCGTTTCCGATCGCGGTGGCGCTGGGGGCCGACCCGGCCACCACGCTGGGGGCCGTCACACCGGTGCCGGACACGCTGTCCGAGTACCAGTTCGCCGGCCTGCTGCGCGGCGGGCGCACGGAACTGGCCGAGACCCAGGTGGGGGAGGGGCGTCTGAAGCTGCAGGTGCCGGCCACGGCCGAGATGGTGCTGGAAGGGCACATCCCCACCGCCCCAAGCGGGTTCACCGGACACAGCGAGCACGGCGTGCCCACCAAGGAGATCGGGGGCTATCTGCACGCGCTGGAAGGTCCCTACGGCGACCACACCGGCTATTACAACGAGCAGGACTGGTTTCCGGTCTTTCGCATTGACCGGATCACCCACCGGCGCGACCCGATCTACCACTCCACCTACACCGGCAAGCCGCCCGATGAGCCAGCCGTGCTGGGCGTGGCCTTGAACGAAGTCTTCGTGCCACTGCTGCAAAAGCAGTTCCCCGAGATTGTCGACTTCTACCTGCCGCCCGAGGGCTGCAGCTACCGCATGGCGATCATCTCGATCCGCAAGGCCTACCCCGGCCATGCCAAGCGGGTGATGTTCGGCCTGTGGAGCTTCCTGCGCCAATTCATGTACACCAAGTTCATCGTCGTGACCGACGAGGACGTGAACATCCGCGACTGGAAGGAGGTGGTCTGGGCCATCACCACGCGGATGGACCCGGTGCGGGACACCACGCTGGTCGAGCACACGCCCATCGACTATCTGGACTTCGCCTCGCCGGTCAGTGGGTTGGGCGGCAAGATGGGGCTGGACGCCACCAACAAGTGGCCGGGGGAGACTTCGCGCGAGTGGGGTCGCCCGATCGAGATGGATGCGGCCGTGCGCCAACGTATGGATGCGCTGTTCGACCGCCTGATGGCGGGGGACTGAGCCACCGCGGGGTCAGGGTCTGTGCGGAGGGCGGGTGTGTTGCCAAGCACGCGCGGCCGCAGTACGCTGTGCCTGCCTCTCAACGAGGCGATCCTCGAAGGCGCCGTCGGTGCGCCTCGGGGGTGCGGACCCGATTCTCGTCCGTGCCCCGATGGGTGAGTCATTCACCCTGGGCCCCTCTGAACCCTTGGGTACAGAGGGGCCTTGTCTTTGTGGGCGCGCTGAACTCGGGATGGCTTGAGGGAGCCTATAGTGACGGTCATCTCCAGGTTGGCCTGTCCCCATGTCCGTTGTCTCCGCTCTGTCCTCTACCTGTCTTCGCCCTGGCTGGCGGCGGCGCCTGTCCGTCACGCTGGTCACCGTGCTGGCGCTGGCAGCCCTGGCAGCGCTGGCCGTGCCCTGGGGGTTGCGTTGGGCGGTGCAAACCTATGCGCCCCAGGCGCTGGGACGCCCGGTTCAGGTCGCGTCCGTGCGGTTCAACCCGTTCACGCTGCGCCTGCGGGTGACCGGGCTGCAGGTCGGTGCCGCCCAGGCCGGGCAGGCGCCTCAGTTGACGGTGGATGAACTGTCAGTGGCGCTGAGCGCCGCATCGCTGTGGCAGCGGGCCCCGGTGGTCCGGGCCCTGGTGCTGCAATCCCCCCGGCTGCATCTGGCGCGCACCGCCGACGGCCACTACGACGTGGACGACCTGCTCAAGCGCTGGCAGTCCCCCGAGCCCAAGCCGGCCTCGACGGAGCCGGCCCGTTTTGCGCTCTACAACCTGCAAATCCTGAATGGCCAGGTCGACTTCGACGACCGCCCGCTGGCGCAGAAACACCAGGTCAGCGGGCTGCAACTGGGCGTGCCCTTCATTTCGACGCTGAGCCAGGCTGACGAGACGATCGAGGTGCAGCCGCGCCTGGTGTTCGACCTGGATGGCAGCCGCTTCGACACCGGTGCCCGCCTGACTCCGTTTGATCCCAAGCGGCCGGAGCAAGTGCAGCTGCGGCTGGATCGGCTGGACCTGGCCCGCTGGACGCCCTACCTGCCGGCGAGCCTGCCGCTGCGACCGACCGAGGGGCGCCTGGCGCTGGATCTGTCGCTGGGCATTGAGCAGGGGGCGCAGGGGCTGGGCTGGCGGCTGGCTGGACAGCTGGGCCTGCAGGGGCTGACCGTGCAGGCCCCGGCGCAGACGCGGGCGCTGACCCTGCAGGATCTGCAGGTCTCGCTCAATGCCCTGGCCTGGCCGCAGCGTCGGCTGGACCTGAAGACCGTGAGCCTGAAGGGCTTGCGGGTGGCCACCCAGCGGGATGCGCAAGGCCATTGGGACTGGCAGTCCTGGGCCGGGGCTCCCGCTCGGGCACCAGCGCCTGAGCCTGTGGCCTCGGCCGCCGCCAAGGCCGCCCCCGCCGCGCCGGCCTGGCAACTCGCGCTGGGTCAGCTGACGCTGGAGGATGCCCAACTGGCGGTGCAGGATGGCGCGGTGCGTCCGGCGGGCCAATGGACGCTGGCCGTGCCCCAGCTGACGCTGCGCGATGGCCACTGGCCGCTGGCCGAAGCAGCCCATCCGAGCCGGCTGGACCTGCGCTGGCAACTTCTGTCTGGCACCGCGGCCCAGCCCGTGGGCGCGGCCCAGGCCCAGGCCGAGATCAGCCGAGAGGCGGGGCAGGTCACGGTGAAGGCCGATGACTGGGCCGTTCAGGCCTGGCAGCCCTACCTGGCCCCTTGGATCGTGCCGACGCTGGAGGGTACGCTGACGGCACAGGCCAAGCTGCACTGGCAGGGGGAGCCGGGGGCGCAGCCGCTGCAGGTGGAGTTGCCGGCCGTGACGCTGGACCACTGGAAGGTGACCGAAGGCGAGGGCCGGGCCCGCCGAACGGCGCTGGCCTGGGACCAGCTGGCGGTGCAGGACGTGGCCCTGGACACCGGCGCGAGGAAAGTGGCAGTGGGGGAACTCCGCTGGAGCCAGCCGACGGTGCAGGCGGCCCGCGATGCAAAGGGGCAGATCAACCTGGCCCAGTGGCTGAAGCCGGGACCGGCCGCGCCCGCTGCGCGCTCCGGTGCGGCTGCCAAGCCGGCGGCGCAGGACGGGGCCGCTTGGCAGGTGTCCCTGGCGAAGACCCGTCTGGAAGGGGGGCGGCTGCAGTGGCGTGACGACACCACCGGGGCCGAGCAGGTCCTCATCAAACTCGACGGCATCGGCCTGCGGGCCGGCAGCCTGCAGTGGCCAGCCGCCAAGGGCGGGGCATTGCCTCTGCAAGGTGAACTGCGCTGGTTGGCGGCGGGTCGGGCCCAGAAGCCTGGCTCGCTGCGTTGGAATGGGCAGGTCGGGCTGGCGCCCTGGAGCTGGAAGGGCCAGGTTCGTGCCGATCAACTGCCCTTGTCCACGGCCTCGGCCTACCTGGACGGCGGCTGGCCGGTGTCGGTGGACCATGCCGTGGCCAGCGCGCGGTTGCAGACCCGCGCGCAATGGAAGCCGGCCGGGCTGGCGCTGGGCATCCAGGGCGAAGCCCGCATGAACGATTTCCGGCTCAACAGCCGGCTGGGCGGCGGCAATGCCGCGGCCACCGAGGCCGACGAACTGATGAGCTGGCAGGCGCTGGGCCTGCAGGGGCTGGACCTGCGTCTGACCCCGGGACAGACCCCCCATGTGGAAGTCGGGCAGGTCCGTCTGTCGGATTTCTTCGCCCGCTTGGTGGTCACCGAGCAGGGCCACCTGAACCTCAACGACCTGGCGGCGCGCCGCGCTGCGGGGCTGGCGCCGCCGGAGGGCGCGCCCGCCGCGCCGGTCGTGGTCGCGGCGGCACCGGCCTCGGCGGTCAGCGCCGGTCCGGTGGCTTCGGCCGCGGCGGTGGCTTCGGCGCAGGCTGAGGCCGGTACCGCGGCCCAGATCATCGTCGGCGGGGTGGAGCTCACCCGGGGCCGGGTGGATTTCGAGGACCACTTCATCCGCCCCAACTACCGGGCCGACCTGACCGAACTCAATGGCCGCATCGGCGCCTTCCGTTCGGATGCGCCGCAGATGGCCACGGTCCAGCTCAGCGGGCGGGCCGCCGGCACCGCGCAGTTGGAGATCCAGGGCGAGGTCAACCCGTTGGCCCATCCCCTGGCGCTGAATCTGAACGCCCGGGCCAGCGACCTGGAACTGGCGCCGCTGTCGCCCTATGCCGGCAAGTACGCCGGCTACGCGATTGAACGCGGCAAGCTGACCATGGACGTGGGCTATCGCATCGACCCGGATGGCAAGCTGGACGCGCGCAACCGGATCGTGCTGAACCAGCTCACCTTCGGGGAGCACATCGACAGCCCCGATGCCACCAAGCTGCCGGTGCTGCTGGCGGTGGCGCTGCTGAAGGACCGCAATGGGGTGATCGACCTCGACCTGCCGATCAGCGGTTCGATCAATGACCCGCAGTTCAGCGTGGGTGGGCTGATCGTGAAGGTGATCGTCAACCTGCTGGTGAAGGCGGTGACCGCGCCCTTTGCCTTGCTGACCGGTGGCGGTGGGCCCGACCTGAGCCAGGTGGCCTTCCTGCCCGGCACGGCCACGCTGGCCACCGGATCGGATGCGGCGCTGGACAAGGTGGCCAAGGCCCTGCAGGACCGTCCGGGCCTGCGCATGACGGTGACCGGCACCGCCGATCTGGCGGCGGAGCACGACGCCGTGCAAGCGGCCTGGGTGCAGGCCCGCGTGCTGTCCGAGCAGCGGCGCCAGGCCCTGCGCGAAGGTGAGTCGCCCGATGCCGCCCTGCCGGCCCTGAGCCCGGCGCAGCGGGACGCGCTGGTGCGCCAGCTCTACGCCGACACCAAGCTGCCCGGCAAGCCGCGCAATCTGATTGGTCTGGCCAAGGACATTCCGGTGGCCCAGATGGAGGCCTTGCTGCGCAAGGCCGCACCGGTCAATGACGATGTGGTGCGGCAGCTGGCGCTGGCCCGCGGCATCGCGGTGCGCGACGCGCTGTTGGCCCGCGGGCTGCCCAGCGAGCGGCTGTTCCTGGCCGCCCCACGGGCCCAGGCCTCGGCCTCGGGTGCGGAGGGCGCCCCGGCCTGGAAGCCCAGTGCCGAACTGAGCCTGGCCACCCGTTGACCCCTAGCCCGAGGGCCTGCAGACCATGACCACTTCCACGTCTCCTGACACGCTCGACACCATCACCCTGGCCGGCGGCTGCTTCTGGTGCCTGGAAGCGGTCTATGAACAGGTGCGGGGGGTGCAGACGGTGACCTCGGGCTATGCCAACGGTCAGCTGCCCTCGCCCAGTTACGAGCAGGTCTGCAGCGGCACTACTGGTCATGCGGAGGCGGTCCGGCTGGTCTTCGATCCGCGCCAGGTGAGCCTGCGCGAACTGCTGGAAGTGTTCTTTCTGATCCACGACCCGACCACCCTCAACCGCCAGGGGCATGACGTGGGCACGCAGTACCGCTCCGGCATCTACCTGGAGCGGGAGGACCAGCGCGCCGTGGCGCAGGCCGTGCTGGCTGAGGTGCAGCAGGCGGTGCCGAGCCCGGTGGTGACCGAGCTGCAGCCACTGCAGCAGTTCTGGCCGGCCGAGGCCTACCACCAGCACTACTTTGCCCTGCACCCGGGGCAGGGCTACTGCGCCTACGTCGTTGCCCCGAAGGTCGAGAAATTCCGCCACACGCTGGGTCATCTGCTGCGTGAAGCGGGCTGAGCCGCCAGGGGGATGACGCTCAGGGCGCCAGTCGTTCTCGCTGCCAGACCCCGTCCACCAGCCGGTAGCGCAGCCGGTCATGCAGACGGGATTTGCGGCCTTGCCAGAACTCCCAGGTGTCCGGCACCAGCCGGAAGCCGCCCCAGTGCGGCGGGCGCGCGGGGTTGAGGCCATGCTGGGCCGCGGCCTTGGCCGCGTTGGCCACCAGCACGGCGCGGGAGCTGATCACCTCGCTCTGCGGTGAGGCCCAGGCACCCAGCCGGGAATCCAGCGGGCGGGAGGCGTAATACGCGTCCGACTCGGCGTCGCTGACCTTCTCGACCCGGCCTTCAATGCGGACCACGCGCTCCATCTCCACCCAGTGGAACTGCAGCGCGGCATAGGGATTGCCGGCCAGCTCGCGGCCCTTGCGGCTGTGGTAGTTCGTGTACCAGACGATGCCGCGCTCATCAAAGGCCTTGACCAGCACCACCCGTGTGGAGGGTCGACCCTCGGCGGACACGGTGGCCACCGTCATCGCATTGGGTTCCGGGACGACGCCGGAGGCCAGCGCCTCCTTCATCCACTGTTCGAACTGCTGCAGGGGGGCGGATGCCGCCTGGCCCTCCTCCAGCACGTCGCGTTCGTAGCTCTTTCGCAGGTGTCCGAGGTCGCTCATGGCGACAGTGTAGGCCCTGGGGTGGGACCTTAAGTGAAGCTCCCATTGCCGACCGCGGGGCCGCCCCTGAAGCTGAAGGCCTGTTCCGCCTTCCCGCCGTCCTCCCGCCATGCCGCCACTCCCCACCGTCCTCGTGCTGGGCGTGCACGCAGGGCCGCACTCTGTCGGTCGGCCCGCCAGCGCGTCCGAAGCCCCGGGGCTGCACCATGTGCTGGTCCGCACGCTGCACAACGTGATGGCCAGCGGCCTGCCGGTGCTGGCCGTGACCCGCCCCGAACTGGCCGAGGAGGCCGGGCGCTGGGTGGCACGGCGCGACGTGCTGGTGGTGGAGCACGCTCCCGAGGGGACGGACGGCACCACCGCCTTCCTCGCCGCCGGGGTGGCGGCGCGCGCCAGCGCCGAGGGCTGGCTGATGCTGCCGGCCGACATGGCGATGATCGGCCCGGCCGTGCTGCGGGCCGTGGCGGGGGCGCTGCAGCACCATGCGGTGGCTTATGCCTCGCACCGGGGGCACCGCGGCCATCCGGTGGGCTTTGGCACCGAGCTGTTCTCCGAACTGGTCCAGTTGCGGGGGCCGGGGGCGGCGCGCCGGCTGTTGATCCGCTATCCCTCGGCCAGTGTCTGTGTGGACGATCCGGCGGTGCTCGGGCTCCATTGACATTGAAGGCCTTCGGTTTGACCCTGAGGGGCGGCACCTCAATAATGGCCTGACCGGTTGCGTGTCGTGGCCGGCGCCAGTGACGGATGCCAGCCATGAGTTCCCTGCACCCCGTTCTTGCCGCGGTGACCGACCGCATCCGCGAGCGCAGCGCCGATCTCCGCAGCGCCTATCTGCAGCAGGTCGACACCCTGCGGCAGCGGCCGCCCGGCGCGCAGCGCATGGGGTGCGCCAATGTGGCCCATGCCTTTGCCGCACTGCCGGGGGACGAGCGCCTGCGGGTGGTGGCCGAGCGGGCGCCCAACCTGGGCATCGTCACAGCCTACAACGACATGCTCTCGGCCCATCGGCCCTATGAGCGCTTTCCGGACCTGATCCGCCAGGCGGCCCATGCGGCGGGGGCGACCGCCCAGGTGGCTGGGGGTGTGCCGGCCATGTGCGATGGCGTGACCCAGGGCCAGCCCGGCATGGAGCTGTCGCTCTTCTCGCGCGACACCATCGCGATGGGCACGGCCATCGCGCTGTCGCACGATGTGTTCGACGGCGTGCTGCTGCTGGGCATCTGCGACAAGATCGTCCCGGGGCTGTTGATCGGTGCGCTGCACTTCGGCTATCTGCCCTGCGTGTTCGTGCCGGCCGGGCCGATGACCTCGGGCCTGTCCAACGAGGCCAAGGCCAAGGTGCGCGAGCAGGCGGCGCAGGGCCTGGTGGGGCGCGCCGAGTTGCTGGCCGCCGAGCAGGCGGCCTACCACGGCGAGGGCACCTGCACCTTCTACGGCACCGCCAATTCCAACCAGATGCTGCTGGAGGCGATGGGGCTGCATGTGCCGGGGGCGGCCTTCGTGCACCCGCACACGCCGCTGCGCGAGGCCCTCACCCGCGAGGCCGTGACCACGCTGCTGGCGCAGCGGGCCCGTGGTGGCTGCATCGGCCACCAGGTGGATGAGCGTTGCATCGTCAACGCGATGGTGGCGCTGCTGGCCACCGGCGGCTCCACCAACCACCTGATTCACTGGGTGGCGGTGGCCCGTTCGGCCGGCATCCTGATCAACTGGACCGACTTCGCCGACCTCTCGGCCGTGGTGCCGCTGCTGGCGCGGATCTATCCCAACGGCGCGGCCGACGTGAACCAGTTCCAGGCCGCCGGCGGTCCGGCCTTCGTGATCCGCGAGTTGCTGGCCGCCGGGCTGATGCACGGCGAGGTGGTCACCGTCACCGACCGTGGGTTGGAAGCCTTCGCCACCGTGCCAGCACTCGACGAGATCGGTCGGCTGCAGCACCGCCCCGTGGCGGCCGTGAGCGGCGACGAGCAGGTGCTGCGTCCGGCGGCGGCGCCGTTCTCGCCGATGGGCGGGCTCAAGCTGCTGACCGGCAACCTGGGGCGCTCGGTCATCAAGGTGTCGGCCGTGCCGCCGGACCGCCATGTGATCGAGGCGCCGGCCCGGGTGTTCGACAGCCAGGAGGCGCTGCAGGTGGCCTTCCAGGCGGGCGAGCTGACGGGGGATTTCGTCGCGGTGGTCCGTTTCCAGGGACCCCATGCCAACGGCATGCCCGAGTTGCACAAGCTGACACCGCCGCTGGCGGTGCTGCAGGGCCGTGGTCAGCGGGTCGCCCTGGTGACCGATGGCCGCATGAGCGGCGCCTCTGGCAAGGTGCCGGCGGCGATCCACGTCAGCCCCGAGGCCCTGGCCGGTGGGCCCTTGGCGCGGGTGCGCGAGGGGGACCTGATCCGGCTGGACGCCGAGGCCGGCACGCTGGCGGCCCTGGTGCCGGCGGCCGAATGGGACGCGCGCGCGCCGGCAACCCGGTCCGCCGCCTTGGCCGCCGAAGCCGGGCAGGGCTGGGGTCGGGAGCTGTTCGCCGGATTCCGGCAGCGGGTGGGCAGCGCCGAAGAGGGCGCCTGCACCTGGCTGCCGGCCGCGCCTGGCCGCTCTTGAGCGGAATTTTCCTTTTTCTGAATGCAGGAGCCTTGACCATGCTGGACACCCTGGAACTGGCCGCCCCCGGCCCCGTGATTCCCGTGCTGGTGATCGAGCGGCTGGAGGACGCGGTGCCGCTGGCCCAGGCCCTGGTCGCAGGCGGCGTGCGGGTGCTGGAGGTGACCTTGCGCACCCCGGCCGGGCTGCCGTCGATCGAAGCCATCGCGCGGGCGGTGCCGCAGGCCATCGTGGGGGCGGGCACGCTGCGCACGGCCCAGGATGCGGTGGCCGTTCGGGCAGCCGGGGCGCAGTTCGGCGTCAGCCCGGGTTTTTCTCCGGCGCTGGCCGAGGCCTGTCGCGCGCAGGGCCTGCCGCTGCTGCCGGGGGTGGCCACGCCTTCCGAGGTAATGGCCGCCTTGGAGGCGGGTTTTCGCTTCCTGAAGTTCTTTCCGGCCGAGGCCGCCGGCGGGGTGCCGATGCTCAAGAGCCTGGCGGGGCCGTTCCCGGACGTGGCCTTCTGCCCCACCGGCGGCATCCAGATCGGCAATGCGGCCAGCTACCTGGCGCAGCCGAATGTGCGGGTCTGCGGTGGCTCGTGGCTGACACCGTCGGAGGCGGTGCGGGCCGGTGACTGGGCCTGCATCACGGCGCTGGCCCGGCAGGCCAGCGCGCTGCGTCCCCCGGGCTGAGGGGCGGTTCAGGCGGGCAGGCGGTCCAACCAGACCCCCATGCCCTGGGCGTTGAGTTCAATGTCCATGTCGAGCAGGCGGTCGATCTCGGCCTCGGGCAGCGTGCTGCCGGTGGCCAGCAGGCTGGCGCGGTAGATCTGGGCCAGCCCCTGCTTGAGGGCTTCGTGCCGCTGGGGAGCGTGACGCAGGCGCAGGCCCAGGGTCTCGACCTTGTCCAGCAGGCCCAGCAGCTGGCGGGCCATCGGTTCCACCGGGGCGCAGCGGCCATAGTGGGTGAGGTACATGCACTCGGGCTGGCTGGCCATCAGCCGCGCAATGGTCTGGCGCAGGGCGGCCGGGTCGAACTGCACCGGCGTGGTGGTGGGCAGGACCCAGGGCTGGCCGTCGACATCCAGCTCGCGGTAGCTCAGGCCGAAGGTGTCGCCGGTGAACCAGCCGCGCGACACGGGGTCCCAGATCGCATGGTGGTGCTTGGCATGGCCCGGGCTGTCGATCAGCGTGAGCACTCGCTGGCCCAGCGGCACCTGCTGGCCGTCCTCGCTTTCGACCACCCGCTCGGCGGGCACCGGCACCAGGGTGCCGTAGGAGCGGTCCATCTCCTCCTGGCCGTAGACCGCCAGCGCGCCCTGGTAGAGCGCGCTGGGGTCGATCAGGTGCCGGGCCCCGCGGGGGTGGACCAGCACCCGTGCCGCAGGCAGCTGCTGCATCAAGGGGCCAACGCCGCCCGCGTGGTCCAGGTGCACATGGGTGGGGATCACCCAATCGACCTGCTCGCGGCGCAGCCCCAGGGCCGCCAGGGCGGCCAGCAGGCGGGGCACGGCCAGGCCGGTGCCGGTGTCGATGAAGGCCGCATGGCCGTCATCGACCACCAGGTAGGCCGCATCGAAATGGGCCCGGTGGAACATCGTGTCCACCTGGTAGACGCCATGCCCCAGCGGCACGACCCCATCGGATTCGGTGGGCAGAGAGGGCAGGGACGTCATGGTGGACCTCAGGACTGGCTGGCGAGGATGGCGTACAGGCGGGCGATGTCGGCCACGCCGTCGGTGCCTTGCACGCTGCGCAGCACCTGCAGCCCCTTGGCTTTGTTCTTCTTCAGCAGGGCCTGGCCCAGGCGCAGCTTGGCGTCGGCCGGCTTGCGCAGCTGGTCCTTGGCGATGCCTTGCTCGATCAGCGCAATGCCCTGATCCAGCTGACCGTAGGAGGCCAGCCGGGTGCCGGCTTGCACCAGCGCATTGCCATCGCGGGCCTGGGCCACTTCGTTGGCGATGGCGGCCTTGCCGTCCTTCTCCTGCTGCACCGCCAGGTCCAGCAGCCGCTTGTGGCGGGCGGCCTCGGCCCCAGTGCCCAGGATGCCGGCGGCCATGCCCTTGTCGACCACGGCCTTGCCTTCACTGGGCAGGCCGGCCTGCATCGCCAGCTGGGCCAGCTCCATGTAGTCGTTGGCGCTGGTGAGGTTGCCAGTGGCCAGCTTCAGGCGCAGCACGTCGATGCCGAAGCGGTCCGAGAAGCCCGGCTTGCGCGGCAGGCGGCCCAGCAGCGCGGCCCAGTAGTCCTTCTTCGGGTAGTTGGCGACCAGCTTCTCCAGCGTCGCCGCCTGGCCGGCGGCGTTGTTGGTGCGCTGGTAGGCGTCGGCCAGGCGCAGCAGGTCGCCTTCGTCCGGTCGCTTGCCGGCTTGCTCGGCGGCGGCGATCGCGGCGGCCGCGCTCTTGGCGATGGCGTTGTAGTCACCGCCGGACGATTGCAGGTAGGCCGCCAGTTGCTTGAGCTGCGCGCTGTTGTTGCCCAGGGCCTGGGCCTTTTGCACCCATTGGCTGGCCTTGGCGTTGTCCTTGAGCTGGGAGTAGGCGAAGGCCAGCGATTCGGCGATCTGCCCCTGTTCGGTGGCGCTCAGCTTGCCGGAGGCGAACACCGCCTCGAAGGCCTTGGCGGCCGTGGCGTTGTCGCCCGCGCGCTGGGCGGCGGCCCCGCGCATGCGCTCGATCATCAGCACTTCCTGGGCGGATTTGTTGCCCGCGCGGTCGGCTTCGTTGACCTTGGCCAGGGCCTCCTTGGCTTTGCCCGCGCGCAGCAGATCGCTGGCCTGTTGCAGCGGCTTGCCGACTTCAGGGCGCAGGCTCTGGGCCTGCGCGGCGGTGAGGCTGCCCGCCAGCAGCAGGGCGGTGGCGAGGTGTCGCAGCGTGATCATCAGAGGGTCTTCCTTGTGAGGGGAGTCCGAAAAACAAATCGGGGTTCGATCCTGCCGGAACGAACCCCGATTCTGCGGTAAGCGGTGTGCGGAGGGCCTGGTGACGTTCCCGTGGCCAAGACCCGCCCGCGCAGGGTCAGTTCATGAACTGCTCGTTGCCGATGATGCCGATCTTGGTGACACCCAGGCGCTGCGCCTCGGCCAGCACCATGGCGACATACTTGTAGGTCACCAGCTTGTTGGGGCGCACATGCACCTCCGGTTGATCCGGCAGCAGCGACAGGCGGTAGAGCCGTGCTTCCAGATCACCACGGCTGGGGACGGTTTCACCGTTCCAGCCGATGGTGCCGTCGAAATCGATGTCGATGCGCACGATTTCGGGCGGCTTCGGGGGCGGCAGGTTGTGGGAGTTCACCGGCATGTTCATCTTCACCGCGTGCGTCTGCACGGGGATGGTGATGATGAACATGATCAGCAGGACGAGCATCACGTCGATCAGCGGCGTGGTGTTCATCTCGACCATCATGTCGTCTTCGGACGACCCGACACTCATGGCCATGGGGCTTCCTTTCAGTTCTTGGCCGGCGGCTCGGTGATGAAGCCCACCTTGGCGATGCCCGCGCGCTGGCAGGCCACGATCAGGCGGCCCACCGATTCGTAGCGGGCGTTCTCATCGCCGCGGATGTGCACTTCAGGCTGCGGCACCTTGACCGCTTCCTTCTTGAGCATCTCGACCAGGGTGTCGGTGTCGGGGATGTACTTGGTGGACCAGTACACGTCGCCATCCTTGGTGACCGCAAGCAGGATGTTCTCCGGCTTGGTCTGCGTCGGGACGTTGATTTCCTTCGGCAGGGTCAGGTTGACGGACTGGGTGACCACCGGGATGGTGATCAGGAAGATGATCAGCAGCACCAGCATCACGTCCACGAGGGGCGTGGTGTTGATGGTGGAGTTCATCTGCTCCTCATCGCCATCGGCGGAGCCTACGCTCATTGCCATCTTGCGTTCCTTTGTGCGAGGACGGTCCGGGCCGCAGCCCGGAAAAGCATCACTTCTTGCCGGCCAGCAGCACGTTGTGCACGTCGCCCGAGAAGGAACGGACCTTCTCCATCACCGACTTGTTGCGGCGGATCAGCCAGTTGTAGCCCATCACCGCCGGCACCGCCACGGCCAGACCGAAGGCGGTCATGATCAGCGCTTCACCGACGGGGCCGGCCACCTTGTCGATCGAGGCCTGGCCCGAGATGCCGATGGCAGTCAGGGCGTGATAGATGCCCCACACCGTGCCGAACAGGCCGACGAACGGGGCGGTGGAACCGACCGTGGCCAGGAAGGCCAGACCGTCCTGCAGGCGGCTGTTGATGTTGCCGACGGCGCGCTCGACGCTCATGCCGATCCAGGTGTGCAGATCGATGTTGTCGACCAGCGTGCCTTCGTGGTGCTCGGCGGCCTTGATGCCTTCATCGGCCATGTAGCGGAAGGCCGAGCCTTCTTCCAGCGTGGCGGCACCCTTCTTGATCGAACCCGACTTCCAGAAGTCTTCGGTCACGGCCTTGGCGCTGGCGAACATCTTGTGCTGTTCCCAGAGCTTCGTGAAGATGATGTACCAGCTGCCCATCGACATCAGGATCATGATGATCAGCGTGCCGCGGGCGACGAAGTCCCCCTGGCTCCACAGCGCATCCAGGCCGTAGGGGTTGTCGATCGTTTCCTTCTTGGTTTCCGGGGTCGGGATCGATTCAGGGGCCGGGGCGGTCACATCGGTGGAGGCGCCAGCGGCCGGGGCGGAAGCGGTCTCCTGCGCCAGGGCAGACAACGGCAGGGTACCGGTGAAGGCGATGGTGGCTGCCAGCAGGGGCGCGCGCAGAAGTTTCAGAAAGGACATGTTCACTCCAAGGGGTATCCAGGGGGAGGGGATGAGCCCATCGCGCCGACGGGTCGTCGTGCGGACGGGCGGTTCAAAAAAGGTTTACTGCAGCGTCCAGACGTAGTCGACTTCGAACGTGCCACCGGCGGGGTGGCCGTTCTCGTCCACACCGGGGCGGAACGTGCATTCACTCAGCTTCTCGACCGCGATGCGGTCGAGCATGCGGTGCTCGCGGGACGGGCCGGCGGACCGCACGACCTCGGCCTTGGCCAGCTTGCCGCCAGCGTCCACGGTGAAGCGCACACGGGTGGTGCCGGTCGCCTGGGCCCGGGCGGCGGCCGCCGGGTAGTCAGACCCCTTGGGCGCACAGGCCGACACATCCGCGATCGCCGGACGGGCCGCGGCCCGGGGCGGTGCGGGCGGCGCAGGGGGCGCCTGCACTGCGGGCGCCGCCTGGGAGATCTTCACCTCTTGCGGGGGCGGCTGCACATTGGTCGTGGTGATGGTGGGGGCCTGCGGTTGCTGAGCCACCTGCACCTCCGGCGGCGGCACGAAGGCCGGCGGCGGCGGCGCAGTCTTGGGCGGCGGCGGCAGGTTTTCCGGGGGCGGTGGTGGCGGCGGCTTCACCTCCTCGATGATCTTGGTCTCGATCGGGGCCTTCACGACCTCCACCACCTTGCGCGCCAGGCCACTGAGCAGGGCCCAGCCCAGCAACAGGTGCAGCACGATCACGATGATCAACCCGACAGGATGCTTGCCAGGGTTGCGCTGCGATTCAGCGAAATCCACTCGTATCCTCCAGTCGCCTTTCGGCGCTGTCTCTTGTCGACGGCAGCCTTGTGAGCTGCCAAAGGGCGCCACTATAGCGTCCAACTTCGTTCACTTCACAAGGGCTTGACCCTGAGAAGGTTTGGGAAAACACGTACAAAACAGGCAATGTGACGTGTCAGGACCACCGGACGCCGATTTCTGCAGTACAGAACCGGCTTCCGGCCGTAACCACCGAACCAGCGAGTTCCGTGCCAGGGTCGTGCACCAGTATGGACAGTTCTCGGCCCGGTGCCCACCCCCAAGGCAGGGCGTGGACAGGGCGGGCGGCTTGGGGTCAGCCGCCGGCAGTGGCCGCGCCAGCGTGCGCGGCGTGCCCCATCAGTGGGAGGCCTGCGGTGCTGCCGTGGTGCGTTGGGGCCGCATCCAGGCCTTGACCTGCTGTTCGACGCCCACGTGCAGTGCCCAGCCGGCGAGCAGGGCCAGGGTCCAGGTGCTCAGCAGGCCCAGCGCGCTGAAGAAGGTGGTTTCGGGCCAGAAGCTGCTGACCACAGCGCCGGTGAGCACGCAGACGGGGTAGTGGGCCAGGAACACGGCGTACGAGGTGCGCGCCAGCCAGGGCAGCGGGCCCCAGGCGGCCAGTCGGCTCCACAGCGGGCCGTTGATCCACGGGCTGGCCAGACACAGCGCCGTGAGGCCGGCGACCAGCAGCCGGTCACGCCAGGCCAGACCCAGGGCCGCGATCACCATGGCAGCGAGGAACGCCTGTCCCAGCCATGCGTGGTGGCGGTGGCGCGCATGGCGGACCCAGGCGGCCAGCATGCCCAGCCCGTAGCTGCCGAAGAAGTAAAGCCCCCAGGCATCGAGTTCATGGCGCAGGTTGAAACCGAACAGCGAGGCCAGGGTCAGTCCCAGCACCAGTCCGATGGTCAGGCCGTTGCGCCAGGCGGCGTGGTGGCGCAGGGCGACGATCAGCAGCAGCAGGCCAAAGAGTTGCAGGTCGATGGCCACGTACCAGAGCCCGGCGTTGAGGGCGT